>JAUXGQ010000515.1 GCA_030621975.1 Gammaproteobacteria bacterium
GAGGTGAACGACATCTATGTCGGTGGAACCATCGAAGGTGTACAACTGCCTGCGCATTACGATTTCGAAAAGCTTTGGGACAGCCCGGCGGAAATGCGCCGCCTGTTCGGAAAAATGGGTTGGCGAAGGGTTGTAGCCTTCCATACGAGTAATCCCATGCACCGTCTGCAGCGTGATCTCATCCTGGATGTGGCCAAGCAGAATGAGGCCCATATCCTTTTGCATCCAACGGTAGGTGTAGCCAAACCCGACGACCTGCACTACTATGCGCGGGTGCATTGCTACCGGGCGATTCGCCATCACTTCCCCCACAATCTTGCGGTGCTTTCGCTATTGCCCCTGGCCATGCGCATGGCGGGCCCCAGGGAGGCCCTCTGGCATGCGATTATCAATCAGAATTACGGCTGTTCCCACTTCATTGTGGGTCCGGACCATGCGTCGCCGCCACCGATCGGCGCGCGGGGCGAGTCCTTCTATGACAAATACGCGGCCCAGGAACAGGCGGCCCAGTATGCCGATGATCTGGATATAGAGATCGTTCCGCTGTCGGAACACCGATATGTTCCGGAGCGACGGCGCTTTTTCCCGGTTAGCGATATACAGGCACAGGGACTGGAAAGCACGGCGGTCTCGGATGCAGACCTGAAAAGAATGCTGACTCGCCAACAGGATATCCCGGACTGGTTCACCTACCCGGAGGTTATCGAGGAACTGCGCAAGGTCTACCCTCCGCGCAGCCAACAGGGATTTACACTGTTCTTTACCGGCTTGTCGGGGTCCGGAAAGTCAACACTGGCCGGCATCATCTACGCGAAACTGATAGAAGCCCGGGGGAGGCCGGTCTCACTCCTGGACGGCGACATCGTGCGTCAGAATCTGTCCAGTGAACTTGGTTTTTCCAAGGCCCACCGCAACCTCAATATACGTCGTATAGGATTTGTCGCCAGTGAAATTACTAAGAACCGGGGTGTGGCCATCTGTGCCCCTATCGCTCCCTATATCGAGACACGGCGGGCGGTGCGCAAACTCATAGAGCAGCACGGCGCTTTCATCGAAATACATGTGTCGACGTCTCTCGACGTCTGTGAGGCCCGTGATCGGAAAGGCCTTTACGCCAAAGCCAGAAAGGGCATAATCCCGGAATTTACAGGCATCAGCGATCCCTATGAGGTGCCGGAACATCCGGAATTGAGAGTCGACACTGGCGAATTGAGCCCTGCGGAAGCGGCGCAGTCGGTGCTGCTGTACCTGCTTAAGGAGGGCTACCTTGACGAGAATGAATAATCTGGAGACGTAACAGTGAACGTGACAATGATTGGTGCCGGTTATGTTGGGTTGGTGTCGGGTGCGTGCTTCGCAGAGTTCGGAGCTAACGTTACCTGTCTCGATATCGACCGCGATAAGATCGATCGACTGAATCAGGGGAAAATCCCCATTTATGAACCGGGTCTGGATGATCTGGTGGAGCGACACGTCAGGGCAGAGCGTTTGAGTTTTTCCACCGATTTTGGCCCGGCCGTGGGAAATGCCGATCTGGTGTTCATCGCGGTGGGCACCCCAGCCCGGCGCGGCGGTGGTTATGCGGATCTCACCTACGTGTATGCGGCAGCGCGGGATATTGCGAAATACCTGCAAGGCTATACGGTGATCGTGGACAAGTCGACGGTGCCGGTGGGAACCGCGCGGCAGGTGGCGCGTGTCGTTCGCGAGGAGCATCCGCAGGCGGATTTCGACGTTGCGTCGAATCCGGAGTTCTTGCGCGAGGGCGCAGCCATCAGCGACTTCATGCACCCCGATCGGGTAGTGATCGGTGTGGAGAGCGAGCGGGCCGAAGCCCGGCTGCGGGAGCTCTACCGGCCGCTCAATCTCATTGAAGCGCCTATTCTGGTGACTGGCCTGGAGAGCGCCGAACTGGTCAAGTATGCGTCGAACGCCTTTCTGGCCACCAAGATCAGCTTTATCAACGAGATCTCCACGCTTTGTGAACAGGTAGGTGCCGACGTACACGCGGTTGCGAAGGGCATGGGACTGGATGGTCGAATAGGTAAGAAGTTTCTTCACGCCGGCCCCGGTTACGGTGGGTCCTGCTTTCCGAAAGACACCTTGGCGCTGGCGCGAATAGCTCAGGAACATGGCGTATCCAGCCGCATCGTAGAGGCGGTGATCGAGTTGAACGCGGCTCAGAAGGCGCGCATGGTGAGCAAGATACGCAAGGCGCTGGGAGGCAATGAGGCAGGCAAGACCCTCGCCGTTCTTGGACTGACCTTCAAACCGGAAACCGATGACATGCGGGATGCCCCGGCGCTCACCATACTGCCCGCGCTTCTGGAGAAGGGCGCCCGCATTTACGCCCACGATCCCCAGGGTATCGAGGAAGCCAAACGGGAACTGCCAGGCGAGATCGTTTATTGTGCCGATCCGTATACCGCGATGGAGGGGGCTGATGCGGTGATTCTGATGACGGAGTGGAATATCTATCGTGGTCTGGACCTGAAGAGGGTCAGGTCGCTGATGAAGGGAAACGTTTTCATAGACCTTCGCAACGTCTACGAACCGGCACAGATGCGGGCGCAGGGTTTCGATTACACCTGCGTCGGCCGGCCTGCATGAATGTGCACTGCAAATGTAGGCTGGGGCTCGCCCCA
>JAUXGQ010000092.1 GCA_030621975.1 Gammaproteobacteria bacterium
GGCGTCATAGGCCGAGCGGTCTTCCGGGGGCAAAGCCCGGTCAGCGCCGATCAGCTCGCCCGCGGCGGAAAAAATATCCGGATCTAACACGACGTCCTGTGCGCGTATGCCCTGCTCGTCCTGTTTCAGGATCTCCCCTTGAGCCGTATAAAACTTGATGCCGTTGCGATCGTCCGGAATATGAGAGCCGGTCACCATGAGGGTCGGAATACCCCGTTGCAGACCGAAATACGCCAGGCTTGGCGTGGCAACCCGGCCACAGTTGACAGGCCGGTAACCCAGGTCTTTGACGGCGCGGGCGCAGGCCTCCATGATGCGTCCCGAGCTGGACCGGTAGTCTCCGGCAATCCCGACCTCCGTTTCCTTGCGTGGTTTTCCCGGGGTCTCCAGGTACTGAAGAAAGGCGGCGGTATAGGCATAACAGACCCTGTCCGTCATGTCGGCAGCGAGTCCGCGGGCACCGCTGGTGCCGAATTTGACACCACTGAGTTCCATCAGGCTTGCGATGCGTACGTGGGTTTCCGTCTCGGTCATGGACTGAACTTCGTGATTGAGAAAAGGTGGCAGCTACTATAGCATGAGCGCAGATGCACCTGGCTCCGTACGGTGTGAATATCTCCCGCTACATCCATGCCGCCAACACCCCCACAGAATCCTGTCGTCCAACCGTTCGATCACCCTCGGTACTATGGTGCTGGCCGGCGTGATCATAGTGCTGACCCTGGTCGGTTCGAAAAACCTGCCCGGCCTGCTGGAAGTCACCCTGTTCCAACCCTTTGCGCTGGAGGCGCAGAGAAGACCAGGATAATTAGCGTTTCTCTTAAAGATAATTCCGCGGCAGGCGCAGACTGCGCTTCCGGATTCGGTTTTATCCTGCGATAATCTCCAGCCCGGATCCCGACCGCTCGAGTGGGAGCACCGGACCCGGTCGTTTTTCTATCATCAGGGGGACATGTGACAGAAGGCTCCGCGCCAGACCAGCCGGATCGCATATTGCTGGTCGATGACAATCCGACCAACCTGCAGGTGCTGTATCAGACCCTGGACGGGCGCGGCTACCGCCTGCTGATCGCCAAATCCGGCGAACAGGCGCTTAGCGTCTCCGCCAAGGCAAAACCGGCCCTGATACTGCTGGACATCATGATGCCGGGTATCGATGGTTTCGAGACCTGCGCACGCCTGAAAGCCGATGCGGCGACAGCGGATTCGGCGGTGATCTTCCTGTCGGCCCTGAACGAAGCCAGCGACAAGGTCCGGGGCCTGGCGTTGGGGGCCGTGGACTACATCGCCAAACCATTCGACGCGGAGGAAGTGATCGCGCGGGTGGAAACCCACCTCAAGATTCGCCGCCTGGAACACAGCCTGAGCCGCAAGAACCGCGAACTCGAGGCCATCAATCAGCGCATGAAACTGGACCTGGAAGCCGCCGCCAGGGTACAGCAGTCGCTGCTGCCCAGTGAACTCCCCGAGCACGGCAGGGCGCATTTCGCCTGGCGCTACCGCCCCTGCGATGAGCTGGCGGGGGATTGCCTTAACGTATTCGCTTTCGATGATCGCTACATCGGCCTGTATGTAGTCGACGTGAGCGGGCACGGCGTATCCGCGTCCCTGCTGGCGGTAACTATTTCACACAACCTGCGTGTAGGAGGCGGGCTTTCGCTGCTGACCGGTCCGAGCGAGCAGGCGCCCGGCTTCACCATCACCAGCCCCGCGGACGTAGCCCAGCGGTTGAACGCCCTTTACCCCATGGAGAGTCCCGCCCGTCTCTATTTCACCTTGCTTTACGGCATTCTGGACACGGAAACCGGCGAGTTTCGGTTTGTCAGTGCGGGCAATCCCGGGCCGATCCTGGCCCACACCGACGGTGAGGTGGAGATCTTCGACGCGCCGGCTGTGCCCATCGGGCTGCTGCCGGATTCCACTTACGAAGACACCGTCATCCAACTGCAAGCCGGTGACCGGCTGTGCCTGCATTCCGATGGTTTGAGCGAGGAGAGGAACCAGGAGGGCGAGGTGTTGGGCGGGGAGCGCATGCGCAGCCTGATTTCCCGCGACCGTAACCGGATGCTGGAGGAAAGCCTGGATGCGTTGATAGACGAGGCGGTACGCTGGCGCGGTAGTGGGCAGTTGCATGACGATGTGGCCATAGTCGCCGTTGAGCTGCTGGGGGGGTAACCCCATATCGTTTTGGTTTTCTCTGCGCCTCTGCGCGAGTAGAGCATAAAGACATTAGTAACGAGATGGGGTAACCCGGACCTCGCGCCGGGGTAAAACATGTTCTGAATTAAGAAAAAGTGGTAGAGTCCCCACGCACCGATGGTTTGAATGATTGATCGGTACTTCAGGCAAACTCCATGGCACAGACGCAACAACTGGCTGAATTTCGCTTCCCCGCCCGCACGGACCGGCTGCGCCCGGCCCGCCAGGTGGTAAGAGATGCCTTACAAGCCCTTGGCTGCGGTAAGGAGTACATCGATCACACGGTGCTTGCGGTCGACGAAGCGACATGCAACGTGATAAGGCATGCCTATGCGGGCGACGAGAACGGCGAGGTCATTCTGCAGGTGCTCACCCGCGGGGATGCACTCGTGATCCGGCTGATCGACTTCGCACCGCCGGTAGACCTGGCGACGATTAAACCCCGGGATCTGGATGACGTACGCCCGGGTGGCTTGGGAACGCACATCATCCGCGAGATCATGGACAAACTGGAGTTTGTAAAACCGCCGCGGGGCGCCGGAAATGTGCTGGAAATGACCAGGAAACTGGAAGCTTAACGACATCGGGGGGTGCCTCCGGGTTTAACAGATTGGAAACCGCAATGGAATCACAGACACACAAAGAAGGCTCATACACCATTTTAAGGCTCAGTGGCGAAATTGATTTCCACGTTTCTCCGAAGGTTCGGGAGGCTGTGCTCGCCGGCCTGGACGAGGGCCAGAATCTGTTGGTAGACCTCTCGGGCGTCAGCTACATAGACAGTTCAGGAATCGCCAGTCTGGTCGAGGGGTATCAGCACGCCAAGGGCAAGAGCCTGTCGTTTGCCCTGCTCGGCGTCAGGGACGGGGTCATGAGCGTGTTGAAGTTGACGCGCCTGGACAAGGTTTTCCCCATGTTCGACTCCGTCGAAGCGGCAACGGCCGCGAATAAATAAACCGTAAATTAGTCGCGAACTCGGACGCTGCATAGCTTAACGGTATCCAGGTCGAGAATTTTCGTAACTATTCACCACAGAGAACACAGAGTGCACAGAGAATTAGATTCGGCATCGTTTAATTCCATCCACCAGACGTCGGACATCGAAATTAATCAACAAATCGATTCTGTAACCACCCAAACTCTGTGATCTCTGTGGTTAACTGAATAAATACGGATTATTTTGCCCGAAAATGACTCAAGCGACATCCGGGAACGCGGTCATCGAGGTTGAAAACCTGGTAGTGGGATATGGGGACCGGACCGTTCTCAACGGCATTACCCTGTCCGTCGACAGTGGTGAGATCCGGGTCATCATGGGCGGCAGCGGTTCGGGAAAAACCACCCTGTTGCGCTCCCTGCTGGGCCTGAAAGAGATCGCTTCCGGCAGCATCCACCTGCTGGGCAAAAAGTTTCACTACGGATACCCGAAGCACATGAGCGAGGTGCGCAGGCAGATGGGGGTGGCCTTCCAGGGTGGCGCGCTGTTCGGCTCCATGACCGTGGGCGAGAACATCCGGTTGCCGCTGCGGGAACATACCCGCCTCGATGAAAACACCATGCGGATCATGACCCGCATTAAGCTAGAACTGGTCAATCTGGCGGGCTTCGAGGACCTGATGCCTTCTGAACTGTCGGGGGGCATGGTCAAACGCGCCGCCCTGGCCCGCTCGATCATCCTGGACCCCAAGCTGCTGTTCTTCGACGAACCGTCTGCCGGACTCGATCCGGTCACCTCCGCCGAACTGGATGAACTCATTCTTCGGGTGCGTGGTGCCACCAGGACCACCATCGTGGTCGTGACCCATGAACTGGACAGCGCCCTGAAGATCGCAGACCGCATCACGGTACTGGGCAAGGGGGAGGTGCTGATGACCGGCACCGTAGAAGAGATCCGGAACAGCGACGACAGCCGAATCCAGGACATGCTCCACCGGCGTCCTCGCGAGGAGGACCAGGATCCGGAAGATTATCTGCGGCGCCTTACCGCCAAGCGGCACTAGCAGCCTGTCCTAGATGATCAAATACGTAGAAAGATTCGGCGACTACGTGCTTTACGTGCTGGAACAGATCGGCTGGATGGCGACCCTGCTGTTCAAGTCCCTGTATGCCTTTGCGAAGCCACCCTACGACCTGTTTGCCGTGGTCCGGCAGATCCACTTTATCGGAGCCCGCTCGCTGTACGTGATCCTGGTCGCAGGCGGATTCACCGGTATGGTGCTCGCCCTGCAATTTTACAATACCCTGGAACGGTTCGGTTCCATCGATCTGCTGGGCTCGGCAACAGCCCTGGCGCTGGTGCGGGAACTCGGCCCCGTAATGGCGGCCCTGATGGTGATCGGGCGGGCCGGCTCCGCCATGTGCGCAGAGATTGGCATCATGCGGATTTCGGAGCAGATCGACGCGCTGGAGTGTATGGCCATCGATCCCTACCGATATCTGATCGCGCCGAAGATTATCGCCGGCATCATATCCGTGCCCCTGTTGACCAGCGTGTTCAATGTGATTGGTATCCTGGGAGGCTACCTGGTCGGGGTGCTGATCTTCGGCCTGAGTGAAGGCGCCTACTTCGACAGCATGTACGCAGGCGTGGAATGGAATGATGTAGAGATGGGGCTTTACAAGTCGTTGGTGTTCGGTCTGATTCTGACCTGGATCGCCACCGCCAAGGGTTATTTTCTGCATCTGGACCGACGCGGGGCCTATGGGGCCGAAGGGGTCAGCCGGACCACTACCGATGCCGTGGTCCTGTCCTCGATCACCGTTCTGTTCGGGGATTACCTGATCGGCGCGCTCATGTTGTAATTGCAACCCGGGAGTTGCTCTATGATAAATCGAATCAATATCCAGATAGTCGTCGGCTTCTTCGTAATATTCGGGCTGCTGGCGTTCGCCTTTCTCGCCGTCAAGCTAGGCGGGATCGGCAACCTCGATCACGACCACTACACCCTGAAGGCGCGCTTCGACTCCGTCTCCGGTCTCAAACAAGGGGCCGACGTGGAGGTGGCCGGCGTTATCGTCGGCAAGGTGCAGAATATCAGCCTGGATGCGGACGAGTATGAATCCATCGTGGAAATATCCATCCCCAACGATGTCAAACTTCAGGAGGACACTATCGCCTCGGTCCGCAGCACCGGGCTCATCGGCGGCAAGTTCATCAAGGTCTCCCCCGGCGGTTCCGAAGAGCTGCTGCAAGCGGGTGACGAGATTACCGAGACCGAATCTTCGGTCAGTCTGGAGGAGTTGATCAGCAAATACATCTTTGAAAGCGAGGGGGATAGCAAGTAGCCCGGATATCTCACCAGGCGGCCGATCCTCCAACCTGCTTTGCCAGATCGACCCAAGATTCCGAACCCCGGTGAGACATCCGGGCTAGTGGTGCGCACCCCCGACTTCTACAAAGGCAGACCCATGAGTGTCAGAAACCTTGCGTTTTTCATGTTATTGGCATTTTTCGCTTGCAGCCAGTCCTGGGCAGTGGCGGTTGACAGGACAACGCCCACTGCTGTGGTGCAGTCGGTTGTGGACCAAGTCCTGTCGGTGTTGAAAGACGACAGCCTGGAGCAGACCGCACGCCGGGAAAAGATCCGCAAACTCATCGCACCGCATTTCGATTTTCAGGCCATGTCCAGGAGCATTCTCGCCCAAAACTGGAAAAAGGCGTCCAAACAACAGCGGGATCGCTTTGTCGAACTGTTTTCCAATCTGCTGGAAAACACTTATATTACAGCCATGGAAGCCTACACGAACCAGGATATCAAGATCGGCGCGGAAAAACGCAAGGGCAAACGGGCCCTCGTGAAGACGATTATCGAGCAGGATACGGGGGTCGCTACCCCCATCAACTACAGGATGAGGCGGAACCCAGATGGCTGGTACGCCTATGATGTGGTCATCGAAGGCGTCAGCCTGGTCAGCAACTACCGCAGCACTTTTCGTACCATCGTAAAGCGCGATGGAATGGACGGTTTGCTCGATCAGCTGGCAAATAAAGTAGAGAAGGAATAAAGATCCAAGTTTCCAAGACCCTTCACCTCTCTGGTCATTCTTTTATTGCTGGGCGTCACCCAGTGCGTGCTCGCGGAGCCGAAGGTAGCGCCACCGGATCCGGCGGAACGGGTGCAGAGAGGTGTGGAGCTGGTGCTGAGCATCGTCCAGGACAAGACCCTGTCCCAAGAGCAAAGGTACGAAAAGGTCCGCGCTATAGTGGAGCAGCACTTCGATTTTCGCAGCATGTCCCAGAGCGTGCTGGCGACGAACTGGAAAAAGGCATCTCCGGAAGAAAGAAGGCGTTTCGTCGATTTCTTCTCGGAATACATCGAAAACATCTATTTCGGGGCGATTGAGGCCTACACCGGCGA
>JAUXGQ010000285.1 GCA_030621975.1 Gammaproteobacteria bacterium
GCCAGATTTTCCGATTAAAATCGTTAAATATGCCCAATATTCGCCTCATTTAATCGAAAAATCTGACTCAAAATGGCTTCCCCTCGCTACGGCTTCTATTCTCGGACAGGCTCCTAGGCGCTGTCCGAAAAGGCGGGGTGACGGATTCTGTTTCGCGCATTTTTGCACAAGACCGTCACGGGTGTCTTGTTCTTGCTCTACTGCCCTAAAAATGCTATACAGTTTATATTGGGTTTGGTTTATCTATTAGGAGGATAATTCCCTGAATAACTGAGCTTTTTTGGATCGTTGACGGCGTACCGACGGGGATTTGGCGCCTCCAGGCTGAGATTGAGGACCAGCGCACGTTTTCCCCGCTGTTCGGCCACTAAAGTGGGTTTTAGGTTGGCCGACAATTTCCATAGAGAGCACAACACTGAGAGATGGTTCAAGTGGATGCGATGACGCTCTCGGAATATGGATGGAAGACATCGGTTTTTTTTAATAGCCGTAAATTTGATGTCCAAATGTTTTCTCAGTGTACCAGAATTTTTGGATTAATCAGGGGCCAGGGCAGGCGGAAAGAAGAATTGGGATAAAAAGGGGCTGGGCATGCCACAAAGAGACAACATCATATCGTTTGGGGGTAGAGCGGCGGTGAGCCGTCAGCCTGCACTGAACGGTGACGGCGCGAAGGTGGTAAGGGCATGCCGCGACCTGCTGGCTCGAACCCTGCCTCAATTGCTTGCCGGCCTGTTCGAGAAGATTGACGATGCCCTGTATGAACTTGCCGACAAGGCCGATAACAATTCCCTGCAGACCGGGTACTTCAGCGCAATGCGCGACATCCGTAAGGAACGTTCCCGGGTAGAGAAAGAGTTCGGAACCAAGATCCTGGCCGGATATGATCGATTCTGGCAGTACGGAACATACCGGCAAACCCGCAATCCGTCCGAGCAGGGCGGCATCTCACCCACCGACCTGGCGCTGGTGGCTGACGACGAGCTGGAAGAGTCCCTTGCGGTCAACAATATGGTGTCCAAGGGCGAAAATCGTTACCACCAGGAGTTGTATGCCCTGGATCGGCGCTTTGCTTGCGTGCTGCCAGAAGTAGAGGTCGATAATCAGAACAATCCGCTGGCGCCGGCGGCTCTCTGCAGCACTTTTCGAGATGCTATCCGCGGTATCGAGGCCGATATTCCGGTCAGGCTGGTCATCTACAAACTATTCGACAGACAGGTTATGCACTACGTCGGTGGTTTGTACGATGATTTCAACGGCCTGTTTGGGCAAGCGAACATCATGCCCAAGCTGACGCCGAAGATCAATCGCAACCCCGTCGCCCCCGGCACCCGTCGTACCGAACACAGACAGGGACCTGGTCCGCAGGGCCATCACCTTGACGCACGCGGGCAAGGAGCTGAACAGAGTGGCTACGGCCAGCCGGCAGTGCACCCTGACGGAGCGAATTATGGGTACCCCACAGATGCGGAGCAGGGAGCTCAGGCAGAGGTTTTTCACCTCCTCCAGCAGTTGTTGAGTGCCCGCAGGAGTGGTTTCCCCCCGGCGCAGCGCCCGCCGGCTGGCGTGGCCGCGCTTCCTCTTGTTGAGACGGGCGAGGTGCTGCGTGCCTTGTCGTCGCTGCAGCACTCCAATATCGTTCTGGGGTACGACACGCCGGTAGATGCCGCGGTTTCCGTGACTAACCTGAAAGTCAGACTGTCGGAACAGCTGAAACTGGTACGCGACGGAGAGGCCCATAAAGCTATTGGTCGGACCGACGACGATACCATCGATGTGGTAGGGATGCTCTTCGAGTTCATCATGGAAGACAAGAACCTGCCTGATGCCATGAAGGTGTTATTGAGCCGGCTGCAGATTCCGATGCTGAAACTGGCCATCATGGACAAGTCCTTTTTCAGTAAAACCTTGCATCCTGCACGTCGGTTGTTGAATAGCATGGCGCAAGCGGCTGTCGGCTGGAGCGATGAGAGGGATAAGCGCAAGGACAATCTTTACGGGAAAATAGAATCCGTAGTCAACCGGATACTCATGGACTTTGAAGACGATCCGGGGTTGTTCGCTAAGTTGAATGACGAATTTTCCGAGTACCTTGAAAAGGAACGACGCGGCGCAGTGGTCACGGAAGAGCGCACGGCTCAGGTGACCCGCGGCAAGGAGCAGCTCAAGACGGCCAAAGATCAGGTTGCACATGAGATTGATTCCCGTCTTATCCAGTGTCGCAATGTGCCTGGCGTCGTTGTTTCGCTGTTGCAGGAAGGATGGAAGGATGTCTTGTTGTTGAACTACCTGCGCCAGGGACCGGACAGCGAAGCCTGGCAAAATAGCGTCAATCTCATCGATAGATTGTTGTGGAGCATCGAACCCAAGACTGATTTCGAGGAACGCCAGGAACTTCTGAGAGATATTCCTGAGCTTCTCAAGAGATTGCGCGAAGGTCTTGCGGGTATCTCCTACGATCAGCACAAGATGGCCCACCTGTTGAAGGAATTGCAGGCCTGTCATATCGCTTGTCTGCGGGGCGCTCGCGCCGACAGCGGGACAACGGGAGACGCGCCAGACCTCGATGCGGGCCAGACCGATCGGCATATTCACCAGAATACCGCGGTTGATGAGACCGGGGTATCGGTCCAGACTGATGAAATGCACGAGCGTGATACTCATTTCAGGCAGGCCGAAAGCCTCAAGGTTGGCACCTGGCTGGAGATAACCGGTAAAGACGGCGTACAGACGCGCGCTAAGCTTTCCTGGAAAAGCGATGTAAGTGATGCTCATGTGCTGGTGAACCGCAAGGGCATGAAAGTCATGCAGTTGACCATGCAGGAACTGGCAGCGGCATTCCGCAAGGGCACGGCTAAAATGCTGGAAAAAGCAGATAAACCCATCATGGACAGGGCCTTGTCCGCCATGATGAAGACCTTGAAGGACAGGGAAAACGGCAAGGCGCCGCCACCCCAGCATGCTTGATTCAAGGTCTGATTGAACCCATGAGACGCCCCGCTTGCAGCGGGGCGTTTTTGTTTTGAGGTTCGAGTCTTCTGTCGCATTAATTCTATCTATGTTGATCTGCGTCCATCCGTGGTTAAAATAGTTTTTACGATCTACCCAAGGATGGTTTTTCAGAGCTGGCGCCGGGGACCACATCCTGGTGAGACATCCGGGCTGGTGAGAAATGGTGGCTGGCTATGAGCGAAAAACCAACTAATATCGGTTTGGTGTCTGAGGGGGAATTCCCGGGGGCATCCGAAGCCATCTCCAAACTACTGTCGCCCGAACTCGTCCGCGCTCAGGTCCACGCGGCACTGAAGGAGGATATCGGGGCCGGGGATCGTACCGCGGACCTGATTCGGGAAACAGCCGAATCTGAAGTGCGGGTCGTTTGTCGCGAGGAGGCGGTTCTATGTGGCGTAGCCTGGTTTGGCCAGGTGTTCCGGCAATTGGATAACCAGGTCAGGGTAAACTGGTCCGTCGGGGACGGAGACCCGGTATCAGCGGGGCAGACTATTTGCACCCTGGTCGGAAATACCCGCGCTTTGCTTACCGGTGAGCGAACGGCGCTCAATTATCTGCAGACACTGTCGGGTACGGCCACTCAGGCACGCCGGTATGCAGATGCGGTGAAGGGAACGCAGGCCAGGATCCTGGATACCCGCAAGACGCTGCCGGGGCTCAGACTCCAGCAGAAGTATGCGGTGACCTGCGGGGGTTGTCACAATCATCGCATTGGCCTTTTCGACGCCATTCTTATCAAGGAAAACCATATTCTTGCCGCCGGTTCGATTACTGCCGCGTTGAATAGAGCCCGGGAAGTTGCCGGGGACCTGGAAATCGAAGTGGAAGTGGAATCCCCCGATGAACTAAAGGAAGCACTGGCGGGAAACGCCCACCGGGTGCTGCTTGATAATTTTTCCCTTGACCGACTGCGCGAGGCGGTCGGCATCAACAACGGACAGGCGCGGTTGGAGGCATCGGGCGGTATCTCCCTGGAAAACATCCGCAGTATCGCGCAGACGGGCGTGGACGACATATCGGTCGGTGCGCTGACCAAGGATGTCAGAGCAATCGACTTCTCTATGCGTTTTGCAGACTAGCCTTATCCTCGGATGTCATCGGCTCGGTTCTGAGAAACCCCCCTTGGGTAGATCTTAAAAGATCTTTTAAC
>JAUXGQ010000173.1 GCA_030621975.1 Gammaproteobacteria bacterium
AGGAGTTGTAAGAGACCCTTGTCTTCCTAAGACCGCTTGGCCTCCGACTTCCCAACGTGTTGCTCGCCGTGGTGGTGACCACCCTGCTTTCCTGGTACCTGGGTTTTCAGGAGGGCGGCGGCCGGGTGGTGGGGGAGATCCCCCAAGGCCTGCCGGGGTTCGTGCTGCCGGTGTTCGACTGGGATGCCATTACCCAGCTCCTGGCCACCGCGGTCACCATCGCCCTGATCGGATTCATGGAGGCCATCGCCATCGCCAAGGCGATGGCGGCACGCACCCGCCAGCGCCTGGACACCAACCAGGAGCTGATCGGCCAGGGTCTCTCCAACATGGTATCCGGCTGCTTCAGCGGTTACCCGGGGTCCGGCTCCTTCTCCCGCTCGGCGGTCAATATCAACGCCGGGGCCTTGACCGGCCTCTCCTCGGTGGTCACCGGCGCGGTGGTGGGCATCACCCTGCTGTGGCTGACGCCGCTACTCTACCACCTGCCCCAAGCCACCCTGGCGGCGGTCATCATCATGGCGGTGATCAATCTGATCAAGATAAAGCCGATCATCCACGCCTGGAAGGCGCAGCCCCATGACGGCGTGGTGGCGGTAGTCACCTTCGTGCTGACCCTGGCGGTGGCCCCACACCTGGACCAGGGCATCATCGTTGGCGTCGCCCTGTCCATCGGCCTGTTCCTATTCCGCTCCATGCGCCCGCGCGTGGCGGAGCTGTCGCGTTACCGCGACGGTACCCTGCGCGACATCAAGGTCCATAACCTGCCCTCCAGCCCGAAGATCTCGATCATGCGCTTCGACGGCTCGCTGTATTTCGCCAACGCCGGCTACTTCGAATCCGAGGTGCTGTCCATCGTAGCCGCCAACCCCGAGCTGCGCTACATCATCATCGACGCCGAGGGCATCAACCAGCTCGACGCCACGGGCGAAGAGGTGCTCTACCACCTGACCGAGCGGCTGCGGGCCAACGGTATCGAGCTGCTGGTGGCGCGCATGAAGAAGCAGTTCATGGACACCCTGCGCCGCACCAACATCATCAAAAAGATCGGTGAAGAGCACTTCTTCGCGCGCATCCAGTACGCCCTGGAGTACGCCTGGGACGGCCTGGGCCCCGACTACGACCGCAACACCTGCCCGTTGGGCAATCCCAATCTGTAAGCCGGAGAATCGGCACTACACCGGCCAGCCGCTGGGAGAAGCATGAACGACCTGCCCGTCCTCACCATCCTGCTGTTGTTGCCCGCCACCGGCGCCGGCCTGGTGGCGGCCCTGCCCGGTGACCACGTCGCGCTCATCCGCCGTGTCGCCATCGGCGTCTCTACCCTTACCCTGATCCTGGCCTGGGGACTGCTGAGCCGCTTCGATACCGCCGTCGGCGGTCTCCAGTGGTTAGAACAATACACCTGGAACCCGCGCCTGGGCACCTCCTTCGCCTTGGGGCTGGACGGTTTCTCCTACCCCATGGTGCTACTGGCCACCCTGCTCAGCCTGGTCGCCTTGCTGGCCTCGCGCAGCATCCGCGAGCGGGTGAAGGGCTACTATATTCTGGTGCTGGTCCTGGAGACGGCCATGCTCGGGGTGTTCATGGCCCAGGACTGGTCGCTGTTCTACGTGTTCTGGGAACTGACCCTGATCCCCCTGTTTTTCCTCATCGACCGCTGGGGCGGTAAAGGCAGACAGACCGCTTCCCTGAATTTCGTCCTTTACACCATGGGCGGTTCGGTGTTCATGCTGATCAGCCTGTTGGTGCTGTTCGACGCGGTGCCCGGCCACTCCTTCGCCTTCGCCGACTTACGGCTCGGCGGCCAACGCTTGGATGAGCACGCCCAGGTGCTGATCTTCCTTGGCTTACTCATCGGCTTCGGTGTGAAGATGCCCATTTTCCCCATCCACGGCTGGCTGCCCCTGGCCCACGTGGAAGCCCCCAGCCCTATCTCCATCCTGCTCTCGGGAATCCTGCTGAAGATGGGCGCCTATGGCCTGATTCGCGCCGCCGAAATGTTGCCGGCGGCGGTCATGGCCCTGCAGGGGCTGCTGGTGACCCTGGCCCTGGTGAGCTTGATCTACGGCGGGCTGCTGGCCTGGCGGCAGAGTGATTTGAAAGCGATGATCGCCTATTCCTCGGTGAGTCACATGGGTGTGGTGCTGCTGGGTATTGCCGCCCTCAACGTGGCTGGGTTGACCGGTGCGATGATGCAGATGGTGGCCCATGGAATCGTGGCCGGCGCCCTGTTCCTGCTCATCGGCCTGCTCTACGAGCGCACCCATACCCGCGACATCCGCCACTACAGTTCCCTGGTACGCGTCACCCCGCGCTTCGCCTTTTTCACCGTGCTGGCGTTCGTCGCCGCGGTGGGCCTGCCCGGCACCGCCGGCTTCGTCGCCGAGTTGCACGTCCTGGTGGGTGGCTTCCAGCGCTGGGGGTGGCTGGTGGTAGTGCTCAGCGTCGGGGTGCTGATCAGCGCCGCCTATGCCATTCGCACCATCGGCCGTCTGTTCACCGGACCGGTACGCGCACAAATGCGCGAAGTGGAGGACCTGCGCCCTACGGAACTGGTGGCGGCCGGCGTCCTCAGCTTCGGCATCGTCGCCTTGGGGGTGTTTCCCCAGTACGCGGTGCAACTGATGGCGGCCTCGGTAGCTAACCTGAG
Source organism: Gammaproteobacteria bacterium (assembly GCA_030621975.1). Classification (GTDB taxonomy): domain Bacteria; phylum Pseudomonadota; class Gammaproteobacteria; order Chromatiales; family Chromatiaceae; genus JAUXGQ01. Next base: position 2,654 of record JAUXGQ010000173.1, read on the forward strand.
CAACCTGTTCGGCGGCGCTTGAGGGGATAGCGATATGAACGAAGGCACCATCCACGCCGGCGATCTCCGCCAACTGATTCGCGAGGCGATCCACCACTTAGAGCACGTGCTGCCGGGGCAGGCCCCCATCAAGGGCTTCGTGCACCACAACACCCTGCACGGCTTCGAGCACCTGCCGTTCCCCGAAGCCGTGGCCGAGGCTCACCGTGTCACCGGTCACTATGGCTACCTGCCGGCCGAGCAGTTTCGTGACCTGTATGCGGCGGGCCGTATTGACCAGGGCGATCTGGAGCAGGCCCTGGCAGAGACCCCTAGCCTGGATCCCGGACAGGCGCTGTTTACCGGCGACGATCCGCTGACCCGTGGCGAACTCTACCGGATCGCCCTATTGCATCCCTTGCCCTCGCTAACCCCCTGCCAACTGGCCTGGCGGATCGATGAATTAGAGGCCCTGCGGCAGTTTCAGGACGACGTCCCCGAAACTGCCCGGCAGCGTCTGCTGGCCGCGGCCTCAGCTGAGGGAGTCCGGGACGAGCATGCGGCTATCGCCGACCTGTGGGACGCCTGCCTGCAGTCACTGGGCCTGGAGCATTTCCTGCTCCACCCCGAAGATCTCACCGACCTGTCGGCGGAACAGGCGGAGCGCATGTTCGAAGGGCTGGGCAAGGAGGGCGCCCCGGACGACCAGCCAGTCACTCAGCGGGCGATGCAGCGGGACGCCGCGACGCGCTTGGACGCACTGCTAAACCGGGTAGGCCCGGAATTGACCCTGCGTGGCCTGCTACGGGAACTCACCGGCAAAGACCTGCTGGACGATCTGCGTCCACATTTGCTGCGCCATCTAAGCGCCTGGCTGGACCAGGGTCTCGCCTCCTGGCGCCCGGCCGATGTGGAGCAGGGTTTCTACCGCGCTTGGCGTAACAGTGCCACCCACGACCCGGAGTGGCTGTTCGAGGAACTGGAAGACTGGCACAGCCACCTGCAATCGCTGCCTGAGGACGCCATGGACACGGTCATCGCCGAACTGCGCCGGCTCGGCCTGGCACGCGAGCACTGGCCGTCCTACCTGCAGCGCCTTGCGCTCGAGCTCCCCGGCTGGTCGGGGATGACCCTGTGGCGACAACTGCATCCGGACCACGGGGAACGATCGAAGGCAGTGGACAGCGTGGACTATCTGGCCGTGCGCCTGGTGCTGGAACGACTCTTCGCCCAGCGTCTCTGCACCCAGCTGTGGCGGCTGGAGCCGAGTCTGGACATGCTGCGCTGGTATTTCCATCGCAATCTGTCCGAGCTCTTGGTGCGCCAGGCCCTATACGCCGGTCGCCTGCCGGAATACCTCGCCAGCCAGGCACAAAGTCTCCCGCAATCACTAGAGGATGGGGATAGCAGTACCGCCACCGGCGCCTGGACGCAAATGGCCCGCCTGATCTGGACCTGGCAGCAAAGCCCCGCGGCGGACCGGCCGGGGGTGCACAGCGTCTTTCGCAACGGCTGGCGCCTGTTCCGCCTGGCGCAGCATCTGGGCTGGTCGGGCGGGCGCGTCCGCGCCCTGTCGGCGGAGCAATTGCAGGGCCTGTTCGAAACCCTGGAACGTCTCGATCCGGAGACCTTCGGTTTCCTCTGGTTGCGCGCCTTTGAACGCCATTACCGCGATCAGTTGTTCAATGCCCTCACCGCCAATCTGGGTCGCGGCCCTTGGGTCGAACGCCACCAGCGACCGGCGGCGCAGCTGGTGTTCTGCATGGACGACCGCGAGGAGGGCTTCCGGCGTCACCTGGAAGAGATCAACCCGGCCATCGAGACCCTGGGTGCCGCCGCTCACTTCGGCGTCTCCCACTGGTGGCGGGGGCTCGATGACACCGGGCGTACCGGTCAGTGTCCGGTGGTGCTGGTACCCTCCCATGCGGTGAGTGAACGCCCGCGCCCCGGCAGCGAAAACCAGCATCGACAGCATGTCCACCGCCGCCGCTGGCGTGTACGTCTGCGCGATGGCCTGCACCAGGAGCTACGCCGCAACCTGCTCAGCTCCAGCCTGGGAATCGCCGCCGCCGCGCCCGCGGCCGGCCTCGGCCTGGCCGCCAAGGTGTTCGCCCCACGCCTGTTCGGCCGCTGGGCACGGGGGCTGCAAGCCCGCTTCGAGCCGGCCGTCCCCACCGCACTGGCCTTCACCGCCGAACAGCCAAAAGCGGTGCCCAGCCCCGAGGAGGTGCAGCTCGGCTTCAGCACCGCCGAGCAGGTGGCCCGCATCGGGGGTTTTCTGCGCAGCATGGGCCTCGCCCGGGGTTTTGCACCGCTGGTGGTGATCATGGGCCACGGCTCCGCCAGCCAAAATAACCCGCACCTGTCCGCCTATGACTGCGGCGCCTGCTCGGGCAACCACAGTGGCCCCAATGCGCGCCTGTTCGCCGCCATGGCCAACCGGCCCGAAGTGCGCGCGGCCCTGCGCGAACAGGACATAGATATCCCGGACGATTGCTGGTTCCTGGGGGCCGAGCACAACACCTGCGATGAGGAGATCAGCTGGTACGACCTGGACCAGGTACCCGAGCAACTCCACTCCGCCCGCGACCGCCTGCTCGACCAGGTGGCCCGCGCCTGCATCGGTTCCGCCCACGAGCGTGCCCGCAAGTTCGCCTCGGCCCCGC
>JAUXGQ010000222.1 GCA_030621975.1 Gammaproteobacteria bacterium
ACCAAAACCAACCAGGAATTCTTTGCTGCTATGAAGGGGTAAGCCGCGACCGTTTGTCCAGTGAAAGCGATGATCCTGGCCGCAGGCCGCGGTAAGCGTTTACGCCCCCTCACCGACCGCACCCCCAAACCTCTGCTGCCGGTGGCCGGAAAGCCCCTGATCGAATATCACATCGAAGCACTTGCCGCTGCCGGAATCCAGGAGTTGGTGATCAATCATGCCCATCTCGGCACGCGTGTCGAACAGGCGCTGGGGGATGGCAGCCGGTGGGGTGTCAGTATAGAGTATTCCCCCGAAGCCGAGGCGCTGGGGACCGGCGGTGGTATTTGCAACGCCTTACCCTTGCTGGGCTCCCAGCCGTTCATCGTCGTCAATGGGGACGTGTGGACCGACTATGATTTCGATTGTTTGAGGCTGAGCGACGACAGACTGGCGCACCTGGTGCTGGTGGCCAATCCCCCCCACCATCCGACGGGAGATTTTTCATTGGTGGATGGCCGGGTGCTGGATCAGGGCGACGTGCGCTGGACGTTCAGCGGAATCGGTGTCTATTCCCCGGATCTCTTCCGGGGTTGTGGGGCAGGCGCTTTTCCGCTGGCGCCCCTGTTGCGCGAAGCGATGGCGGAGGGTCGGGCGAGCGGCGAGTTGTTCAAGGGCCAATGGATAGACGTGGGTACTCGGGAACGCCTGGGTGAGTTAGAGGGAATGCTGAATACCCCGAATCGACGGCTCGGGGGCTAGCTGGCTACCATGGGCGAAGAGATTACGCACAGTCATTTCGAACCGGCCGATTTCGAGGCCTTCGGTGAATGTCTGCGTCGCGAAACGGCGTTGCTCAAACGCTGGTTCAGCGAGGGCGCATTTCGACAAACCGCCAATGTGGGGGGGTTCGAGCTCGAAGCCTGGCTGGTGGATGCCGAGGCCAGGCCGGCGAGTATCATCGAGCCTTTTCTTGGCGCACTGAACGACCCGCTGGTGGTGCCGGAGCTTGCCACCTTCAACGTGGAACTCAACAGCAGTCCCCGCCCCCTGCGGGGAACGGCGTTGAGCCGGATGGCGTCGGAACTGGATACCACCTGGGCGCACTGCAACCGGGTTGCCCGGGACTTTGATGCGCGCCTGGCGATGATCGGTATCCTGCCCTCGCTGGAACGCTCGGAACTTACCCTCGCCAACATGTCGCCGCGGCAGCGTTATCGCGCCCTGAATGATCAGATCCTGAGATTGCGGGGCGGCCAGCCACTGAGGCTGGATATCAAGGGGCGTGACCGTATCGACGCAGAGCACAGGGATGTGATGCTCGAATCCGCCGCCACCTCTTTTCAGATCCACCTGAAGGTCAACGCGGACGAGGCGGTGCGTTTCTACAATGCATCCAAGATCCTGTCTGCCACCATGGTGGCGGTGACCGCGAACTCGCCCTACCTGTTCGGGCATGACCTCTGGAACGAGACCCGCATACCCTTGTTCGAACAATCGGTCTCCGTGGGTGCCTCTGACCTGACCAAGAGGGTCAGCTTCGGGATCCGCTACGCCTGGGATTCCATCATGGAATGCTTCGACGCGAACCTGGACCGCTATCCCGTGTTGCTGCCCAGGGTGATGGAGGCGCCGCAAGAGCAGCTTGTCCATTTGCGGCTGCACAACGGTACCATCTGGCGTTGGAACCGCCCGCTGATCGGCTTCGATGCCGACGGTTCACCCCATCTTCGCATCGAGCACAGGGTCGTGCCTTCGGGTCCCTCGGTGCCGGATGCCATAGCCAATGCGGCGTTCTATTACGGCGCGGTCTGCGCGTTGGCGCGGGAGCCGACAGCGCCCGAAAAGCGCCTCCCGTTCGAGCGCGCACGTACCAATTTCTACCGGGCGGCCCGCGGCGGTCTGGAGACGGACGTGATGTGGATGGACGGCAAAGGGATCGGGATAAGAGAGCTGATCAGGGGTATCCTGCTTCCGCAGGCGCGGGACGGGCTGACGCGGCTCGGTCTGGACGCCGACGAAATCGACCACTGGCTGGGTATCGTCGAGGCGCGGGTCGCCAACGGGCAGACCGGCGCCGTCTGGCAGCGCGCCTGTGTGGAACGGCGAAGCCTGGACATGCAGGATCTTACCCAGCTCTACCTGGAACGCCAAGCCAGCGGTCGGCCGGTTCACGAGTGGGAATTATAATCAGGTATACAATAACCCCCGTATGCTGACCGAGCTTGACCTTATTCCCGATGGGCTTTTGGAGGCGGAGCCTTCCGAGTTGTGCCGTCACCTCCAGGGACCTACACTGATTCATCTCAAGGGGCGGCGCGACCCGGCACTGTTTGTTTCCATCCTGATGCACGGCAACGAGACCGTCGGCTGGCAGGCGGTGCGCGAGCTGTTGCGCAGCTACGGGGGTGGCGCCGATCTCCCCCGTTCCATGAGTCTGTTCATCGGTAATGTGGCCGCCGCGGCGAAAGGGTTAAGGCACCTGGAGGGGCAGCCCGATTACAACCGCATCTGGCCCGGCAGCGAGCTACCCGCGACCCCGGAACACCGGATGATGCAGTCGGTGGTCGATATCATGGGCCAACGGGGTGTGTTCGCCAGTGTGGACATACACAACAACACCGGGCTCAATCCCCATTACGCCTGCGTCAACGTGATAGATAACCGCTTTTTGCACCTGGCTACCCTGTTTTCCCGTACCGTGGTCTATTTTCTGCGGCCGAAGGGCGTCCAGTCCATGTCCATGGCCCGGTTTTGTCCGGCGGTGACCCTGGAGTGTGGCAAGGTCGGCCAGGTCCACGGCGTGGTCCATGCCCGGGATTATCTGGAGGCCTGCGTGCGTCTTGCCGGACATCCGCAGCATCCGGTGGCCGCCCATGACATCGACCTATTCCATACCGTTGCCCAGGTAAAGGTGCCGAAGGATATCCGGTTCGGTTTCGGCGAACCGGACGTCGATCTCCATCTGGCTCAGGATCTCGACCATCTGAACTTTCGCGAACTTCCCCGCGGTACCTCGTTAGGTCGGGTGCGCGGGGGCGACGGCATAACCCTGGATGTCCGGGACGAGCAGGGCAGGGACGTGCGGGATCAGTTCTTCATGCTGGAAGACAATGAGCTGCGGATCCGGGTGCCGGTCATGCCCTCCATGTTGACCAAGGACAGACAGGTCATTCGGCAGGACTGTCTGTGTTATCTCATGGAGCGTTATAACTCTCACGTCCCGTCCTAGGAGGCTGTCCGAGAATGGATGACCTACTGCGCGAACATGGATGCCGGCCGGATTTCGCGCTCGAACTCGTTAAATATGGCCAATATTCGCCTCATTCGAGCGCGAAATCCGTCTCGGCCCCACGTCCGCTCGCTACGATCCCCATTCTCGGACAGGCTCCTAGTAACGGAGTTTGTACCACAACAGACCGAGGCGCTCGTGCAGGGCGTAATAGCTGTTGTACGTGGCGCCGGCCGATGGCAGCCAGTGTCCCAGTCCTTCGCTCGGGTAACTCGAATGTACGAAATGGGTGGGTGCCGGAATAACCTGGACGCCGGCCTCCCGGAAGGCGTACACGGCCCGGGGAAGGTGCCAGGCATGGGTGACGAGCAGGACCTGGCCGATGCCCTGGCGCTTCAGGAGCGGTTGGGTAAGCCGAGCATTCTCCCAGGTAGTCAGACTTTGATCTTCGAGCATGCTCACCTGGGCGCCCAGTTCGTCTTCCAGCACCTGACGCGCCAGGTGGGCTTCCGGGGGACCGTCTATCCCCCGGGTGCCGCCACTGACGATGATGGGCAACTGGGTACGCCGCTGCAGCCAGGCCGCGTAACGGAGCCTGGCCAGCAGGCGGGGGCTGGCCGTATCGCCGCCGAATTCCGGAGCATTTTCGTAGCGGCCGCCGCACAGCACCAGGATGGCCTGCGCCGGTGTGTTCTGCAGCTCGGCGTCCGTCAACGCCTCATAGGGCTCGATGGGAGTCATCAGCAGGGCCGCTATAAAAGGGGTGCTGAACAGGTACTGAGCCGACAGGCCAAGCGCCAGGAGCGGCAATGACCATTTTCGCCAACGCCACAACAGCAGCCCCGCCAGGATTACCAGAATGGGCCCGCCGGGCGGCAGGATCAGGGCATCGAGGGCACGGATCAGATCGACGGACATGTGCTTGGGTTATGATTATTCACCACAGAGACACAAAGTTCACAAAGTGAGACAAATGATACGGGAGGATTGAGATAATGCGTATATTGCTTTTTCTGTTTGCTCTGACGGTTTCAAGCATGGTCAACGCGGTTGACTACCAGGGATTATACGATTCTGTAGATAAAGAAAAAGCGGTTGACTCCGTAGATAAAGAAAAGGCGCTGGAGGCGGTTCAGGAACAGGACGTCAAAAAAGGATATGACGCGGTTGATAAAGAGAACGCAGCGGACTCGGTTGACAAAAAAAAGGCGATGGAAGCACTGATGAAATAATCACTAATCAGCCGTTTGCTTTTCGAAATGGATGGGGCAGACCGGATTTAATCACACTCTATGTTTCTGCGAAGATCCATCCTGGGTCAGACCCGGCCACTCCGTCGCCCGATGAAGGTATCTTTCTGCACCGCGCCGTGATGTTGCAGTGCGGGAGGCAGCAGTCGGCCAGGAACGGTCATTCGACTTACAATCTTTCGGTGTTGCCGAGAGAGATTTGTAGCGATGTGAAATGGTGCGTTTTAGACGCAGGGAAAATTCCCGGTTTTGATTTTGACTGGATGTTCTGTGAGCTCGTTGAAAAAAAGGGCCCTGACAGTGCCAGGG
>JAUXGQ010000142.1 GCA_030621975.1 Gammaproteobacteria bacterium
AGGTTGGCCACCATGACCGTAAGCCGCCCTTCCAGGTCTGCGGGCGCATAGGCGGACTTGGTGCCTGCGAATACACTGCGTTGTTCCGTCCCCAGATCCAGCGTAAGGCGCAGCAGCTTGTCGGCGCCTTCCACCTGCTCCGCCTTGGCGATGCGGGCGATGCGCAGATCCACCTTGGCGAATGCCTGGAACTCGATGGTCTCGCCGATGGGATCGTCCACCAGGGGGCCCCGGGCCGCCGGTTGTGCCGCGGCCGGCGCCCCCTGAGCGGCCAGATCCTCCCGGGAATCCTCCAGCATGGCCTGGACCTGCGCCGGATCCACCCGGGTCATCAGGGGCTTGAACTTGGCGATGACGTGATCGGTGAGCGGCGTTGCCAGGGCCTCCCAGGTCAGGGGCTCGACCTGCAGGAAGGCCTCGGATTTCTCCGCGGTCGCCGGCAGTATGGGTCGCAGATAGCCGATCAGCACCCGGAACAGATTGATGCCCATGCTGCACACGTCCTGCAGCGCCTGGTCCTGGTCCGCCTGCTTGGCGATGACCCAGGGTCGCTTCTCGTCGATGTACTGATTGGCCCGGTCCGCCAGGGCCATGATCTCGCGCACCGCGCGGCTGAACTCCCGCTTCTCGTAATGGGCGGCGATGGATTCGCCCCGGGCGATGAACTCATCGAACAGCGCCGGCTCCGAAACCTCTTTAGAAAGTCGCCCCTCGAAGCGCTTGCGGATGAAACCGGCGCAGCGGCTGGCGATGTTCACCACCTTGCCCACCAGATCCGAGTTCACCCGCTGGGCGAAGTCTTCCAGGTTGAGGTCGATGTCCTCGATCCCGCTGCCCAGCTTGGCGGCGAAGTAGTAGCGCAGGTACTCCGGATTGAGATGGTCCAGATAGGTGCGGGCCTTGATGAAGGTACCCCGGGATTTGGACATCTTCTGGCCGTCCACGGTGAGAAAGCCGTGGACGAAGATGGCCGTCGGCGTCCTGAAATCCGCACCCTGCAGCATGGCCGGCCAGAACAGGGCGTGGAAGTAGATGATGTCCTTGCCGATGAAATGGTAGAGTTCGGCATCCGCCTCGGGGCCCCAGAAGTCGTCGAAGTCCAGGCCTTCGGTCTTTTCGCACAGGTTCTTGAAGCTCGCCATGTAGCCGATGGGGGCGTCCAGCCAGACGTAGAAGTATTTGCCGGGGTGATCCGGGATCTCGAAACCGAAATAGGGGGCATCCCGGGAGATATCCCATTCCTGCAGCCCCGCCTTGAACCATTCGTCCAGCTTGTTGATCACCTCGGACTGCAGATGCCCGCCCCGGGTCCATGCCCGGAGCATGTCCGCGAAGTCCGCCAGGCGGAAGAAATAGTGGTCCGACGCCTTGTCCACGGGTTTGACCCCGGAAATGGCCGAGACCGCGTTCTTCAGTTCGCTCGGCGAGTAACTCGCCCCACAGGCCTCGCAGTTGTCCCCGTACTGGTCTGTGGCGCCGCATTTGGGGCATTCTCCCTTGATAAACCGATCCGGCAGAAACATCTGTTGTTCCGGGTCATAGGCCTGGGTGATCGTGCGCCGCACGATGTGGCCCTGGTCCCGGTTGCGCTCGTAGATCCGGTTGGCGCAGTCCCGGTTCTCCTCCGAATGGGTGGAATGGTAATTATCGAAGGCGACCCTGAACTCGGCGAAATCCGCCTGGTGTTCCTCGTACACCCGCTCGATGAGCGTCTCGGGCTCGATGCCGTCCTGTCGCGCGCGCAGCATGATCGGGGTGCCATGGGCGTCGTCGGCGCACACGTAGATGCAGCGCTGCCCTTGCATCTTGAGAAAACGGACCCAGATATCGGTCTGGATGTATTCCACCAGGTGGCCGATGTGGATGGGCCCGTTGGCATAGGGCAGGGCGCTGGTAACCAGGATTTTTCGTGGTGTTTTTGTCATGTTACGGCTTGTTCGTGACCGGTCTGGTCGAGCACGGGCGGATAAAGTACCGCATTATCACACACATCGTTAAACGAATAAAAACCTAGTAAATCAGTTGGGCAATATTCCGCATTTTAGTGTAGAATGCATGCCCATTTACACATCATTCGATTCCCTAAGAGCCGGTATGCGGGCAGGAGAAACAGATCATGGCAGAGGTAACGCAAGAACAGATTGAAGAGGCCATCAAGGGCTACACCGAGCCCCACATGGAAAAGGACCTGGTGAGCGCCAAGGCGGTCAAGGGCATCGACATCAGCGGCGGCGAGGTCAAGGTCAAGGTCGAGCTGGGTTTCCCTGCCAAGGGCTTCGTGGACGAACTCGCTGCGGCGCTAAAGGAGCGGATCGAGACCCTGGAAGGCGTCGCCGCGGCCCAGGTCGACGTGACCTGGAAGATCGTCGCCCACTCGGTGCAGAAATCCCTCAAGCCCATCGGCAACGTCAAGAACATCGTCGCCGTGGCCTCCGGCAAGGGCGGGGTGGGCAAGTCCACCGTGGCGGTAAATCTGGCCCTGGCCCTGTCGGCCGAGGGCGCCAAGGTGGGTGTGCTGGACGCCGATATCTACGGCCCTTCCCAGCCCCGCATGCTGGGCGTGACGGGCAAGCCGGAATCCAAGGACGGCAAGACCCTGGAGCCCATGAACAGCTACCACCTCGAGGCCATGTCCATCGGTTTCCTGATCGACGAGGAGACCCCCATGATCTGGCGCGGCCCCATGGTCACCCAGGCCCTGGAACAGTTGCTGAACGATACCAACTGGTCCGATCTGGACTATCTGGTCATCGACCTGCCCCCGGGCACCGGCGACACCCAGTTGACCCTGGCCCAGAAGGTGCCGGTCAGCGGTGCGGTGATAGTCACCACCCCCCAGGACATCGCCCTGCTGGATGCCCGCAAGGGTCTCAAGATGTTCGAGAAGGTAGAGGTGCCGGTGCTGGGCGTGATCGAGAACATGAGCACCTACATCTGCTCGAAATGCGGCCACGAGGAACACATCTTCGGCGAGGGCGGCGGCGTGCGCATGGCCGAACAGCACGACGTGGACTTCCTCGGCTCCCTGCCCCTGGACATCCGCATCCGCGAAGAGACCGACGGCGGCAAGCCCACGGTAGTGGCGGAACCCGAGAGCCGCATATCCCTGATCTTCCGGGAGATCGCCCGCAAGACCGCCGCCAAGCTGGCGCTGCAGGCTAAAGATTATGCGGCGAAGTTTCCGAATATTGTGATTCAGAACAACTGATACTATAAAAAGCCGGCGGAACGCCGGCTTTTTTTCGGTGATCTCTGAACGGGGATTTGCTCTCGGGCTATGAGGAGGCGCGGTGTAAAGGGCGATCTGAGAGTCCGAGAACCTCTACCCTGGCGCTGCATCCCGCACAGAACGGTTGTAATACCCCCCGTTAGGGCTCTAGTTTGGCTTGTGCTCTACGTACCACACGCCTGACAGCCGAGTTAGCTTTGATCGGAATCAGTTCGATTTCAGGATGCTTCAAGGCGAATACTCTAAAAACCTCATCTGCGAATGCTATTCCAATAGTATCGACACCTTGAAAGTCAAAGAGAACCGTTCTGAATCTATCTATTCTGGCCAGTAATCGTTTAGCTTGCGATCGAGATACGAGTTTGTCGTCGCCATATTGTGCAAGCCTTACTGGTACAACAGTCTTTGTGAACCCAAAATCATCACCTGATATAAATTTATCAAATATCTTTTTTGTTGTGCGGGACGTATGATTATTTAGCTTCATCCACACAGATGTCCCCGAAGAAAATTTATCTCTTTCAAGTATCCAATCTGCTTTTTCTCCAAGCTTGTGAGAGAAGTATGTGCCACCCGATAAAATCTCAAAATCATCGAACATTCTTGATGTAAAGAATATACCTTCACCTGTATGGTTAGCGGGATCAGTAGTGAGCTTTCCCTTTGCTAATTCTAAGAGTGCATGGCGCTCGTCAAGTAATTCTAGTTCAGCTTGAATTTTCTTAAAGATTCCTGCGCCGTCATCATAAAGGGCAAGTTCCGTACTAGTAGCCGTTTTCTTTAGCTGAACAGTGAGGGTTGCTCCATTGGAATGATCTATCGCGTTGTTGAACATTTCTGTAAAACCATAATGCCAAATGTCGAGTGCGTTTTCCGGTATTTGGCCTAGCGAGGCAATCACATCCTGCCTCCACACCACGTCCTCTGCCAACTTATCCGTTAATGAATAACTCTTCTGCCATTCCACCAGGGGATGTAATCTATAAGAACGGTTGCGAGTATTTCCATGCTGCGTGAGCGCATGTTCATCAACCAGCTTCTTTAGGTGTTTATTTACTGCCTGCCGTGTGATATCAAATTTATCGGCTGTTACCTTGGCGAGGTCAGTTGGGTGCTTTTCAACGTTGTTTATGATGAATCCACGTATCTTTTCGCCTCTTGAGCGAACCCCGGTCATGATGATATTTGTCCTAGTGCATAATTTGTCAAGCCTGGAGCAGGCGATTGTCAACTTAACTGATTATTTTGTCAACCCTGGCGATAAAAAAAGCCCTAACAATTCGCTATGCCAGACCCCTCAGCCAACGTAGGGGTGGGCATGTCTTTTATGCCTACCATCGATCTCATTGAGGATAATGCTAAGCGAATATAGCGGAACAGCGGGCTATACCGGTCCCGCAAATTCTCCGCATCTTCCGGGCGCTTCGAATCAAAAAGCATCCAGGGGACTCACCACCCCCTTGCCGCCCCGATTCAGTACATGCGTGTAGATCAGGTAGTGTATCCCGTCCATTTTTTCAAGAAGCCGTAAAATCTCCGGTTGTGCTAAAACAACCGGCAATCTACGCGGTCGCTTTGGCCTGGCGAAGTTACCAAGATCTCCCAGAGGCTGTTTCAAGATCTGGTCGTACAAAAATACCAGTGCATTGAGCGCCTGACTCTGGGTGCTGGTACTCACGTTTCTGCGAACCGCGAGATGCTTGAGAAACGAAAACACCTCTTTTGCACCCAGTTGTTTTGGATTCCGGTTTCCCGAAAAGGCGATATACCGAGCGGCCCAACCCTCATAGGCCTGCTCGGTACGGATCGAATAGCCCCGACGACGTATTTCATTAATGAGCTTGGTCAGAACTTCCGTGTGCCGCGACCTTGCCAAAGAAGTATTTTTGTCCTTGGATTCATACGATTTCTCGTACCCGTTGGTTGCAGTAACATCGCGTGCAATCGTGGGATGATCTGGAGAAAGGGACCGGGCGGAACTCTTCCAGAATCCCCAGTCTACCTGCTCCAACCAGTCCGCCTCAATCAGCTGAAAAAGATTCTGTATAGCATCGACAATTTGGTGATGTTGCCAATCCTCCAGGCCCTCTTTGCGACCGATTTTCTCGAGGTAGGCTTGCACCTCACCGGGCCCATGCTTTGTGAGTTGCTGATCGGGAAAGGCCTTCAGATACTGCTCGGCGCGGATCACGTACCAGCGCAGAGTTTTTGGCTTAACGCCCTATTTTTCCAGCTTATTGATATAGCGATCCCAGAATTGGCGGACGCCGGGATCGTTTCTTGAATTGCCGGCTGACACAGGCTATTCTCCCTTTTGTTTTCACGGTATTCCATTACCCACACGGCAAATTAGACTCATGGTAAACACGAATCCGAAAATATGCAATATGCAGAATCTGCCTAGCACACTATTTACCCATTCTGTCTAATCCACTGTTAGGCCAAGAAGAATATGAATCGAAGGTGAAACGTGGAATTCGAATGGGACGACAGAAAAGCCGCAAAGAATCTAAAGAAACATGGAGTTTCGTTTCGTGAGGCGGCATCAGTTTA
>JAUXGQ010000243.1 GCA_030621975.1 Gammaproteobacteria bacterium
AGGGCCTTATCCCGGTCATCCTTCCAATCGAGGCCATAGATGTCCACGGCGCCGGTGCGCGCCAGCCGTACCAGCACGTCATGTTCGGCGCGGCAGGAAGGACACCAGGGGGCCCATATGTTGAACAGATAGACCTTGCCCTTCAGGTCCGCGGAGCCGATCGATCTGTCCGGGTCTTTCAGACGTGGCAGGGAAAACTCCGGGACAGGCTTGCCGATCAAAGGGGAGGGCAGGTGGCGTGGATCCAGACCGAGCCCCTTGAACAGAAACCCGGCCATACCCGCAAAGATGAGCAAGGGTACGAGATAGCGAAGGTAACGGCCCATTATCTGTTCTCCAGGATCACGGTACCCGCGGACGCTTGCGCGGAAGGGGATGTCTCGGCCTGCTTCTTCCTCAACACCCGGTAGCGCCGGTCCGAGATGGCCAGACAACCGCCCAGGGCCATGAAAATCGCCCCCAGCCAAATCCAGCGGACATAGGGCTTGTAGTAGATCCGCAGGCTCCAGTCCCCTTTACCCAGGGGCTCACCCAGGGACACGTATAGATCGCGGGTGAGCCCGGCATCGATAGCGGCCTCGGTCATGGGTTTGGTCTGCACGAAGTAGGTGCGTTTCTCCGGCTCCAGGACCGCGACCTCCCGGTCGCCCTCGAAGACCCGGAAGCGGCCTTGATGCGCCCGATAGTTCTCCCCCGGCTGCTGCCTGACCCCTTCGAACAGAAACCGGTAGCCGGCCATCTCCACACTGTCGCCGGGAGACATGCGGATGTCCTTTTCGACGTCGTAATTAGAGACCAGAGTGATGCCGACGATAAACACGGCGACGCCAAGATGCGCCAGAACCATACCGTAATAGCTGCGACCGCCCCCGGCGAGGTCGGCTAAAAAGGTCCCCTTGCCCTGTTTGTGCTTTAACCTGTCGCGCACACTGACGATAAGCGCGCTCGCCAGCCACACCGCCAGCCCGATGCCCAGGGCCACCAGCAGATTGCCATCGGCGAAGGCGGGCAGCAGGGTCAGCAGACCAATCCCGAGGCTGAGCGCCAGCGCCAGGCGCAGCTTGCGGATCAGCAGGAGCGGATCATTGTGCTTCCAGCGGGTGAGGGGGCCCACCCCCATCAACAACGCCAGGAAGGGGGTCAGGGCTACGAACATGCGGTTGAACCAGGGAAAGCCCACCGATATCTTTCCCCAGGCCAGGGCGTCGTAGATCAGGGGCGCCAGGGTGCCCATCAGGATCAGCGCCGCAAGGACCGTTAACAGCAGATTGTTCCCCAACAGAAAGGTTTCCCGGGACAGCAGATCGAAACGCCCGCCGCTGGAAATGTACGGGGCCCGCCAGGCATAGAGCATGAGGGAGCCGCCGATGGCGATACACAAAAAGATGAGGATGAACACGCCGCGGTCCGGGTCGGTGGCGAAGGCGTGTACCGAGGTCAGCACACCCGAGCGCACGAGAAAGGTGCCCAGCAGGCTGAGGGAGAAGGCGGAGAGCGCAAGCAGTACGGTCCAGATCTTGAAGGACCCCCGCTTTTCGGTCACCGCCAGGGAATGGATGAGTGCGGTCCCCACCAGCCAGGGCATGAAGGAGGCGTTTTCCACCGGATCCCAGAACCACCAACCGCCCCAGCCCAGTTCGTAGTAGGCCCACCAGCTGCCAAGCGCGATGCCAAGGGTCAGAAAGATCCAGGCGACCGTGGTCCAGGGGCGTGACCAGCGGGCCCATGCGGCATCCAGCTTGCCGCCGATGAGGGCCGCGACGGCAAAAGCGAAGGCGACGGAAAAACCCACATAGCCCATGTAGAGCATGGGGGGGTGGATCGCCAGACCGGGGTCCTGCAGCAGCGGATTGAGTTCGCGGCCCTCGGCCGGCACCGGAAACATACGCTCGAACGGATTCGAGGTGGCCAGCATGAACAGCAGGAAGCCGATGCTGATCATGCCCATGACGGATAATACCCGCGCCACCAGCTGATCCGGCAGATTGCGGCTGAAAACGGCAATGGCCGCGCTCCAGGCGCCCAACAGGAAGGCCCACAGCAACAGCGATCCCTCGTGCGCACCCCAGACCGCGGAGATCTTGTACACGTCGGGGAGTTGGGTATTGCCGTGCAGCGCCACGTAGCGAACGGAAAAATCGTCGCCCAGAAAAGACCAGCCCAGACAGACGATAGCGACCGAGAGGAACAGGAACTGGCCCCAGGTTGCGGGACGCGCCAGGGCTACCCAGGCGGGGGTGTTGTTGAAGGAACCGAGGAGCGGGAAGGCCGTTTGAATCAGGGCCAGACTCAGGGCCAGGATAAGGGCGAAATGACCGATCTCAGGGATCACTGAAGGCTTTCTCCTTGTTTCCTGATGCCTTCGTCATGGGCGGTCTTCAGGGCCGAGGCGACTTCCGGCGGCATATAGTTCTCGTCATGCTTGGCCAGCACCTCGGATGCCACGAACACGCCGTCGTCGCGCAACTGGCCCATGGCGATGATGCCTTGCCCCTCGCGAAACAGGTCGGGCAGGATACCGGTATACTGGATGGTAACGTCGTCCGCGTTGTCGGTCAGGTTGAACTGAACGGTGAGTCCGTCTTCCTGGCGCTTGACGCTGTTCACGGTCACCAGACCGCCGATGCGAAACGGATGGCCCTTGGGGGCTTCCCCGGCCACTACCTCTGTGGGTGAGAAAAAGAACATCAGGTTGTCGTTGAAGGCGTTCAGGGCAAAGGTCGTGGCGACCGCGATACCGGCCACCATCAGGCCGATCAGGAACAGCCTTTTCTTGCGAATCGGTGTCATGACGTACTCCTCGAGAATGTTCGGGGTGCTGATGAATCAGCACCGCAATTTTTCATCAGCGCTGCCGGCGTCCCCGCGATGTCCGAGCCGAATCTCATTGCCGACGGTTGCCGGTATGCGATGCCGCGCGTCTTTCCCTGCGCTGCCTGCGGGCGATATCCGCGAGCAGCTTGCGGCGCTGCATCAAGGGACTCACCAGATTCGCGATCAGGACGATGAGGGCGATGCCGTAGGACATCCACACGTAAAAGGCGTAGCCCCCCATGGCGAAGAATTCTTTCATCAGGTTTGCGGCTCCACCAGTGATTGGACCCAGCGGCTGTTGCGTTCCCGCTCCAGTACTTCGCAACGTGCGCGCATTAAGACAACGGCGGCGTAAAAAAGTTTGAAGGACAGCGCCATCAGCAGCAGCGGAACCAGCATGCTCATGTGGATGGAGGGCTTGTCGAATTTAGCAATCGTGGCGCCCTGATGCAGGGTGTTCCACCACTCCACGGAGTAATGGATGATCGGGATATTGACCACGCCCACCAGCGCCAGGATAGCGACCGCCCGGCCCGCCACCCGTTTGTCCTCGATGGCGCCGTATAGCGAGATGACACCCAGATACAAAAACAGCAGGATCAGTTCCGACGTCAGCCGGGCGTCCCACACCCACCAGGCGCCCCACATGGGTTTTCCCCACAGCGAACCGGTCAGCAGGGCCAGAAAGGTGAACGAGGCCCCGATGGGGGCGCTGCTGATGGCGACCACCTCCGCCAGCTTGATCCGCCACACCAGTCCGATGACCCCGGCGGCGGCCATGACCACGTAGATGAACAGCGACATCCAGGCGCTGGGCACGTGGATGAAGATGATGCGGTAGCTGTCGCCCTGTTGGTAGTCCGGTGGCGCCAGGATCAGGCCCCCGTAAAGGCCGGCAAGCATGAGCAAGGCGCAGGGCACCATGAACCAGGGGACGAGGCGCCCCGAGATCCGATAGAAGTACTGGGGCGAGGCCATCTGATGAAAGAAGCGAACGATCATATCAACTCAAACTGATTCTCAAGGAGGCGGCGGTCGCCAGGGGCGCCAGGGTCAGCGACAGCGCCAGGAGGGCGGCCAGAAACGAAATCTGTCCCGTCGTGGGAATCCCCGCCGCCGCGGTCTCCACCGCGTTGGAGGCAAAGATCAGAACCGGCACGTAGAGGGGCAGCACCAGCAGCGACAGGATAACACCGCCACGGCGCAGGCCCACGGTGAGCGCTACCCCGACGCCACCGATGAGGCTCAGGATCGGGGTTCCCAGGGCCAGGGTGATCAGCAAAACACCCAGGGCGTCCCCCGGCAACGACAGTAACACGGCCAGCAGGGGGGCAACCAGGATCAGGGGCAGGCCGGTGACCAGCCAGTGGGCAAGCACTTTCGCCAGCACCAGGATGGAAACCGGATGCGCGCTGAGCATGAACTGTTCCAGGGAGCCGTCCTCGAAATCGGAACGGAACATGCTGTCCAGGGACAGCAGGGCGGCCAGCAGGGCGGCAACCCAGATAACCCCCGGACCCACGGCCTGGATCAGCCTGGCGTCGCTGCCGATGCCCAAGGGAAACAGGCTGGTGACCAGGACGAAGAACAACAGCGGATTCACCAGTTCGGCCCGGCGGCGGTAGGCGAGGGTCAGAT
>JAUXGQ010000298.1 GCA_030621975.1 Gammaproteobacteria bacterium
ATCGATGGGGACGGCTCAACACCCCAGGCGTTGGATAGGGAGATCCCGAACCTTGGCCGGCTGTCGGCGACGCGGCGGGTGGCGCGGACGATCTATATGGGGTCGGCGCCCACTTCGGAAGAAAACAACCCGGGCATCGATGACCGGAGTATCCGGCTTGGCTGTGTTCAACCTGGGGAACCCATCGGGACCTTCGGGGATGCGCTGCGACGCCTGGCCGAGCGCGCAACCTTTCTATACGTCGATGGAAGCCGCTACTGGTTCTCAACCAAACCCAGCGTCTCCCGTTTGGCCGAAGACCGTGCGGCGCAGCTCGATATCCACGACGTCTGGGCAAATCTGGTCAGTCGCCTGAAAGCGGAGTCGAAACACCGGGGCGATTTTGCCGGTGTGCACGTGGTCCCCGACAGTTCGTCGGACGTACCGGATGAAATGGAAGCACGGCTGGTGATCCTCAGCCCGGAGCAGTTACACACAAAAGGGGCCGGAGAAAGCCCGGCGCGGCAAGTTGCCGAGGAAATTCTGGCCAACAGGGGGAACAGCCCGCGTATCTACCGGAACATGCTGGTGTTCCTGGCGCCGGACAAGCAAAGGCTGGCCGATCTCGAAAAGGCGGTGCGCCAGTCCATGGCCTGGGATTCGATCCTCCGGGAGAAAGAGCCGCTAAACCTCACCGTATTCCAGATCAACCAGGCAGAAACACGCAAGTCGCAGGCCGAGGATGCCATCAAGGCGCGGACACATGAGGCGTGGATCTGGTGTCTCGTCCCGGGTCAGCCGGACCCGCAGGGCCCCATTGAATGGACTGAGACGCGTGTACAGGGACAGGATGCGCTTGCAGTCCGGGCTTCAAAGAAACTGGTCAATGAAGAATCCCTGATGACCAAACTAGGACCGGTCAGGCCCAAGATGGTACTCGACCGGTAACTATGGAACAACGCGGATCATCTCAACACGAAGAAGCTTTGGGAGTACCTTGCTTCGTATCTCTATCTGTCGCGGCTGAGAGACAGCCATGTACTTCTCAATACCGTACAGGCCGGGATCGGTGAGCTGATCTGCGACAACTTCGCCTATGCGGGCAGGTATGATGAAGGCAAAGGGCGCTATGAAGGATTGATTCTTTCTGGCGTCGGTTCGATTGTCATTGACAGCATGAGCGTGGTGGTCAAGCCGGATGTTGCCCAAAAACAGGCTGATGAGGATAAGGGTAAGGGCGCAGAACCCGGAGGAGCGCAGCCAGGTGCCGGAACGGAGGGGTCGGGCACGGGAGTGAAGGAGTCTGGTGGCCCTGTCACAGGCCAACCAGTAACTCCGGCACTACCGACAGGATTTTTCGGCTCTGTAGATCTGGATCCCGATCGGCTAGGCCGCGAGGCGGGACGAATCGCCGAAGAGGTGTTGCAACACCTGAGCACGTTGACGAATGCAGAGGTTAAGGTAACGCTAGAAATCCAGGCGAATGTGCCGGAGGGGGTAACAGAAGAACTACAGCGCGTGGTGACCGAGAACTGTGAGACGTTGAAATTCAAGTCTCATGGGTTTGACAAGGATTAGGTAATGGGATCCAAGAAATGAGTACGGGTTCGTACGACTATGGCATGTGGGTCGTGGTAGCCTTCAATGTGGGGCTATTTTTGTTTTTCCTATTCAGCTTTCTCGCGCCCAAGGGCCGGGCCGAGTGGCGCAACATGGGTGTGGTAGTCGGCTAGTGGCGCCGTTTAGCGAGATGTACGGATTTCCCCTGACCATCGGCGCTGCGGTGCTCACCCCGCTGTTGATGGTGCCGCTGGTCCGTTGCTGCGATTCATCGCCCGGTTCAGGAACCCGGTGAGTGCCTCGCCGTGGGTTTCGATGGCGTCCAGTGAGTTATGGCCCGTATCGGGCAGGATGATCAGTTCCACCCGGTCGTTGGGGCGGTTGGAGTGGATCCGGTGGACGTCCTCCAAGGGTACCTCGCAGTCTGTCTCGCCATGGACCAGGAGTACCGGACAGGCAACGCGCCGGATCGTGTTGCAGGGTGCAATGTCGTCGAAACGCGCATCGATAGTCCACTCGATATAGCGCAATACCAGCCAGCCAATGGGTACATACGGGATGCGGTGAGACCTCATCTGTCGGCGCATGAGGTCCACCGGATGGGCAAAGGCGGCGATGCTGATCACTGCGGCCAGGTTGTTGCGTCGGGACGCGGTTAATAATGCCGCTGCGCCACCAACGGAATGGCCGAGTACCGAAAGCCGTTGGGGATCAACGTCGGGTCGCCTTGCCAGCCACTGGAGTCCGTTTTCCAGGTCTTCTGCGAAGCGGGGCATGGACGAAAAGCTGTCGGCGTCGCTAAACCCGTGGTTGCGGGCGTCCAGGAGCAACGCGGCATAGCCGTTGTGGTGAAGCAATGCTGCGAAAGGCAGCATTGCTTCGGCATTGCCACCCCAACCGTGTATGACAGCCACTGCCCGTGCCTTTGCGGCCTGACCTTCCAACGGCACATACCAGGCAAATAACCGCTTTCCGTTTGCGGTGGGAATGGAGGCGCTTCGGAACGGCAGCCCGAAATCTGCCGGTGTCCCCCGCTCCAGTACCCTCGGTACACGATAGGCCCGGCGGATAACGATCGGTAACAACAGAAGGCCGGCCAACAGGATGGCTGCCACCAGGAGGAGTGCGCTCATCGGGGTAGGGTCAACTCTGCGTGCAAGCCACCTTCGGAGAGGTTCGTCAGAATGAGGTCGCCCCCGTGCGCCCGCGCGATATTGCGCGCGATGCCCAGCCCCAGTCCTGTTCCACCGGTGTGTTGACTGCGGGAGCCTTCCAGCCGAAAGAAGGGTTCGAAGACCTGCTCCAGCGACGCGTCGGGGATACCTGGACCGTCATCGCGGACAGACACCTTGATGTTCTTCCCGTTGTCCTCGACCCGGATATCAGCGCACTTGCCGTAGCGCACCGCGTTGTCCACCAGGTTGCCGATACAGCGTTTCAAGGCAAGCGGCTTGCCCCGGAAGGGCTCGCGGATCCGCCCCTGGAGCCGAACGTCCGCGCCTGCCTCCACGGCGTCCTCCCCGATGCTTTCCAACAGCGCCATCAGGTCCAATGGCTGGCTGGGCTCCCGCCCCTCGGTGCCACGCATGTAATCCAGGGTGTCGCTCACCATGGACTCCATGTCGACCAGATCGGACTGGATCTTGGATCGCAGCTCCTCGTCGTCCATCAGGTCGGTGCGCAGACGGATCCGCGTTAACGGCGTCTTCAGATCGTGGGAAACGGCCGCGAGGATTCGCGCCCGCTCCTCGATATAGTTCTGCAGCCGCTGCTGCATGGTGTTGAACGCCTTCGCCGTTTCCGCAACCTCCAGGGGGCCCGTTTCCTGAAGCGGTGTCTGGCGAATATCCTTGCCGAGCCCCTCTGCCGCCTTCTTCAGGTTGCGCAGGGGGCGAATAATCGTTCGGACCCCGATGAGCGACAGAATGACCACGCTGATCAGGAGAATGGCCAGGACGATGAGAAGCCGGGCGGGCCAATCGAACAGGTGTTCGGGCACGCCGCGCTCGAAACGGACCCAGGTGCCGTCGCGCAGCTGAACCTGAATATGGAAAAACCGCGCCATGGCGTGGACACCGTGCATGTAAGCCCAGGGACCGGACATCCTTCGGCCGCCCGGCATGTGCCGGCGATGCATGGGCGGTGGCTGTTGATACGAGACCGCGCCAGCGAGGGAGACCCGTACGTCGGTCCCTTCGGGAAGCCGCTTGCGCAGTTGTCCTTTTACGATCCCTGCCGGAACGCTGGCTTGGCTGTCTGGCTGCGGTAATGCGGACGGCTGGTCTGCCAGGGTGATACGCAGCTCGGGGGCGCTCAGCAGCCGCAACAAACGTTGGCGCTCCAATGGCGCGAGGGAATCCAACATGTGGACGATTGCGGCGGTGCGCACGATCAGGTTCTCTCGAATCGACTCGTAGAGGAGCTGCCCACGGTCGCGCAGCAGCACGAAGGCGGAGAGGAACTGGGCGAGGACGAGTCCCGTCAAAAGCAGCAGGATCAGTCGTCCGAAGAGCGATCGGGGAAG
>JAUXGQ010000261.1 GCA_030621975.1 Gammaproteobacteria bacterium
ACCCAGGCCGTATTCGGGGTAGGGGACAGGGAGGCGGATCTCCTGGTTATCGGCGAAGCCCCGGGGGTGGACGAGGATCGTCAGGGCGAGCCTTTCGTGGGGCGAGCGGGGCAATTGCTAAACGCCATGCTGAAGGGCATTGGCCTGAGCCGCGAACAGGTCTATATCGCCAACATTCTAAAATGCCGTCCGCCCGGAAATCGCGATCCCGGGCCGGAAGAGGCCTTACGATGTGAGCCTTTTCTGATGCGTCAGATTGAACTGATCGGCCCCCGGGCGATCCTTTCGGTGGGAAGAATTTCGGCACAACATCTGCTCAAAACCGACACGCCGGTGGGCAGATTGCGGGGGAAGATGCATGAATTTGGGGAAAACCGGATCCCCCTGGTGGTGACCTATCACCCGGCCTATCTATTGCGCTCGCCCGAACAGAAGGCTAAGGCGTGGCAGGACCTGCTGCTGGTTCACGCGACCCTGCGCGATAAGGGATCCTGACATGAGTGCTTTACTGAAAGCCCCGCTCTTGCTGCTGCGGCCCATGCGCAAGTCGGACGTGGACGGGGTCATGGAAGTGGAATCCAGCGCCTACGCCTATCCTTGGACCACGGGCATCTTTCACGACTGTCTGCGCGTGGGCTATGGCTGTTGGGTCTGCATCCTGGACGAGAGGATTATCGGGCATGGCGTGATGTCGGTCGTTGCCGGAGAGTGCCACATCCTCAATGTCTGTTTGCATCCGGACTGGCAGCACCGCGGGCTGGGACGAAAGTTGGTCGATCGATTGCTCGACATTGCCCGACAACGTCACGCGGACACCGCGTTTCTCGAAGTTCGAGAATCCAATCTGGGCGCATTGGCCCTGTATAGGTCCATGGGATTCAATGAGATCGGGACCCGGCGCGGCTACTATCCCGCGGACAGCGGGCGGGAAAACGCCCAGGTCCTCGCTCTGAATCTGTAGTACGGCGCCGCAACAATACCCCGTTTTACCGCTGTCAGTTGCCGTATAATATCTGGTTTTGTCATATTTCAATCGTTACTGATGTCCGAACTCCTATCCCAACTCCAGCGGCGGCGCACCTTCGCCATCATCTCCCACCCGGATGCGGGTAAAACGACCCTCACCGAGAAGCTGCTGCTTTACGGCGGCGCCATCCAGATGGCCGGTACGGTGAAGGGGCGCAAGGCCGCACGCCATGCCACCTCCGACTGGATGGAACTGGAGAAGGAAAGGGGTATCTCGGTCACCTCGTCGGTCATGCAGTTTCCCTATGGCGATGCCATTGTCAATCTGCTGGACACCCCGGGCCACGAGGATTTCTCCGAGGACACTTACCGCACCCTCACGGCGGTGGATTCCGCGCTAATGGTGATCGATGTGGCCAAGGGTGTGGAAGCACGCACCATCAAACTGATGGAGGTTTGCCGTCTGCGGGATACCCCGATTCTGACCTATATCAACAAACTGGACCGGGAGGGCCGGGACCCGATCGAGATTCTGGACGAAGTGGAGGCGGTGCTCGGAATCAAGTGTGCGCCGGTGACCTGGCCGATCGGGATGGGAAAACGCTTCAAAGGCGTGTTCGATATGCGTACCCAAACCACCCATATCTTTTCCTCCACCCACGGCGGCAAGATCCAACAGGGGGAGCTGATCGCCGGGCTTGACAACCCCCGTCTCGATGAGGTGATCGGCGATCAGGCAAAGGAGTTGCGGGACGAGATCGATCTGGTCCGCGGGGCCAGTCACGAACTGGATCTCGACGCCTATGCGAAGGGGGAGTTGACGCCGGTTTTCTTCGGGTCGGCCATTAACAATTTCGGGGTCGAGGAATTGCTGGACGCCTTCGTGAAGTACGCCCCCGCTCCCCGGTCCCGGGACACCCTGCAGCGGCTGGTGGCCCCCTCAGAGGAAAAATTCACCGGCTTCGTATTCAAGATCCAGGCAAATATGAATCCGGCTCACCGGGATCGGATTGCGTTCCTGCGCGTCTGCTCGGGTTCTTACAAGAAGGGCATGAAGATGCGCCATGTGCGCATCGGCAAGACGATAGATCAGCAATGCCATCACCTTCCAGGCCGATGAACGCCGGCACGTGGACGAGGCCTGGCCTGGTGATATTATCGGTCTGCACAATCACGGCACCATACAGATCGGTGACACCTTCACCGAAGGGGAGGATCTGAAATACGAGGGTATCCCCTATTTTGCACCGGAACTGTTTCGGCGGGTCGTGTTGAAAGATCCACTGCGGTTGAAGGCCTTGCAGAAAGGCGTGCTCCAGTTGTGCGAGGAGGGGGCGACCCAGGTATTTCGGCCGTTGCGCAACAATGATCTGATCCTTGGGGCGGTGGGTGTACTGCAGTTCGACGTGGCCGCGCAGCGGTTGAAAACCGAATACGGGGTCGAAGCCATTGTGGAGCCGGTGAAGGTGTTTACGGCACGCTGGGTGACCAATGACGACGACAGTGTGTTGCAGAGGTTTCGCGTCAAGGCCCATGACAATCTGGCAGAGGACGGCGATGGCCAACTGGTTTATCTTGCCACCAGCCGGGTGAACCTGGATCTGACCATGGAACGTTGGCCGGATCTTCGGTTCCTGGCCACGCGGGAGTTATAGCCTGCGTTGAGGAACGAAACGCAGGCTACTTGTACAAACAGGAGAATTTTGTGGAATTAAGCGCGATAGAACAATTGATCAGGGCGGGCATGCCCGGAGCGGAGGTGACGGTGACCGGGGACGGGAGTCACTTCGAGGCCATAGTGGTGAGCGATGCCTTTGCGGGCAAGTCATTGTTGCAAAAGCAACGAATGGTAATGGCGATGGTCAACGAGCAGATCGCCAGCGGCGAGCTGCACGCTCTGTCCATCAAGACCTTCACCCCGGAGGAATGGGCAGCACAAACGCCCTGATACCGGAGGGCACCGCCTGGGTCCCGCGCCTAAGAATGGACAGGATTAACAGGATGTTACAGGATTGACAGGATCTCGGGAGGTTCTGGACTTTCCGAATACGTTTACACGCTTGCCGAATTTGCAGCCCTTAACTCTGACAAAGCCTTATTCAGCTTGTCTGTCGGCGTACACGGCAAAAGCGCGCCTCATGATCTGACCGGTAAGGTCTCCGTCCGGAAAACACATTTCACTATCCTGTCAATCCTGTCTAGTAAACTGAACCCGAAAAAGATCCGGCTTTTTGAAAATCCGCGCTCTTCATACCATGTATAATTAAGAAGAGAGCCGGGAATTTTGTGGCAAGAATAACAAAGGAGGTATTCGATGTTCTTGAGCCAGAAGAGTACGGGTAAGATGGTTGAGGTGCTCGGCCTGAACGATCTCTTCAATCCCATTCATCAGGACCTGGCGGGCCGCTATAACGTCGGCGAAGAGTTGCAGGACCCGGAAAAGTTCAGCAAGAAGGATCTGCGGTTTCTGTCCGGTGAGGAGCTTCCGCGGTGCTGGACGGACGTCCACTACCGGGACGATGAACTGAGAAAGTGATCGGGGTTGTATCAGATGCGTGTGGACACGAAGGTACCGCGCATCTGGGCGAAGGCAAGGGTGAGAAACTCGGTACCCAGGTGAAAGCCCGGGTTCCCGCCAGGGACTACCTCCAGGCAGCTGACCACCCGCGCTACCGCGGACAGCAGGTCCCCGTCCACTTTGATGACGGTTCCGGCGGGCAGAGCCAGGGGCGATGCGATCCTCGACCCGTTCGGTGACAGGTCGACGATGACGCCTAGATAGGGATCGGCCTGGGGCCAGCGCGTGAAGATACGAACCGCCCCCTCCTTGGCGATACGCGAGACCGCCCGTTTACAGGAGCCCTCCAGCTCGACCCGAAGGGCGGGCTGCAGGGGGCTGTGACAACCTGGACAAACGTCCTCCGGTCCATAAGGCGCGAGCGGCTGTTGGCGTATGTGGCAGAAGGGGCAGGTTTTCTGCGGCCCCGTCTCGTACTGTGGTGTCTTTGTGGGAGGCGGCTGCTGCTCGCCGGTCTCCATTTCCGGGTCGGCGCCCCGCTGGCGCGCCTGGAAGCGCAATTCCGTGTCGTAGCGGGCCCGCTTGACCGGATCCATGACGACCGCGAAGGCCTCGTTGATCAAGGCCGCATCCCAGTCATCCCCGCCCAGATCCGGGTGAGCCTTGAGCTTCTGCATCAGCGTGCGATAACTCGACTGAATGATCGCGGCCGGCGCATCCGGCTGCACGTGAAGAATGCGATAATAGTTGCGGCGGTTTTTCATGCCATCGAGATGTATGTCTCCATGTATTTTATGATTATCGGATGCGCGGCCGGAATATTTATCCTGCGTGCACTTCTGCCCCCTGAGCGTCGCCGT
>JAUXGQ010000344.1 GCA_030621975.1 Gammaproteobacteria bacterium
ATCGGTCTCCATCCTCACCACCAGCTGACCGGCCTGTGAGAACATGAGATAAACCCGCCGACCACTCTTGATAAGTATCTGCAACAGGCGCAGACCGTAGGCCACACCCGAGGCGCCGGTGAGTGCGAGAGCTATTGGCTGGTCCTGGTCGTACATAATTTCCGATCTGCCTGATTGGCTGAATCCAAGGTCCGGGGCGCGGCCGTGAATGCGCGGATCTCTTTGATCTCATGCAATTATAGTACTCAATCTATCCAGCAACCGTTGGTGAATATTCTCGAATCCGCCATTGCTCATAACAACAACATGGTCGCCGCGCAGCGCCTGTTCAGCTACAGAATCCACAATGGCCTGCACGGCGTCGAAAACCTGTACCCTTGCACCCAGGCTGGACAGGGTTGACACCAGATTCCACGCCAGATCCGGCGGCTCATAAATCATCACCTTATCCGCCGCTTGCAGGGACTGCGCCAAGCGGTCCGCATGCACCCCCATCCGCATGGTATTGGACCGGGGTTCCAGTACCACGATGATGCGATCCTTCCCTACCCTCGCTCGAACCCCCTGCAACGTGGAGGTAATCGCGGTGGGATGATGGGCAAAGTCGTCATAGACCGCTATGCCATTTACCTCCCCCCGCAGTTCCATGCGGCGTTTCACGTTCTGGAGACGGGTCAGGGTTGGGATAGCCTCTTGCGGAGGAACCCCCGCGTGCCGGGCCGCGGCCAACGCGGCAAGTGCGTTGGCCACATTGTGTCGACCGGTCAAACCCCACTCAACGGTGCCGACAGGCCTTCCTTCACACAGGACGTCGAAACGGCTGCCGTCCGCACTCGCCCTTTCCGCCCGCCAGGTGGCATCGTCCCTTTCGGCAAATGTTTCCAGCGGCGTCCACAAACCCTGTTCCAGGACCTCTTGTACAGCCGGGTCCTTCGCAGGCACTATCAACAGGCCCGAACCCGGAACCGTGCGCACCAGGTGATGGAACTGACGCTGAATCATTTGGAGATCATCGAAGATATCGGCGTGATCGAACTCCAGATTGTTCATGACCAGGGTGCGGGAACGGTAGTGCACGAACTTGGAACGTTTGTCGAAAAACGCGGTGTCGTACTCGTCCGCTTCGATGACAAAGAACGTCGAATCACCCAGCCGTGCGGAAACGGCGAAATTCTCCGGGACACCGCCGATCAGAAATCCCGGAGCCAAGCCAACGTCCTCAAGAATCCAGGCGAGCATACTCGCGGTACTGGTTTTGCCGTGGGTTCCGGCAACCGCGAGTACCCAGCGCTCATGGAGAACATGCTCCGATAACCATTGGGGTCCGGAAGTATAGCGAAGGCCCGCATCCAGCATATATTCCACGGCAGGGTTGCCCCGGGACATACTATTGCCCACTACGACCCAGTCCGGCGCAGGCTGCAGATGCTCCGGCTTGTAGCCTTCGAGTAACTCTATGCCCTGTTGGGCCAATAGAATGCTCATCGGCGGGTATACGTTGGCGTCGGAGCCACTCACTTCGTGACCCATTGCCCGGGCCAACAACGCGATTCCGCCCATGAAGGTGCCGCAGATTCCAAGAATGTGTATTCGCATTAGCCTACCGGAAACAGACTTCTAAATACCATGATAGAAAACAGGGTGTAAACCACGCCCAGCCCGACACCTCGCGCCAGGCTCGTGTTCAGTACGTGGCGGAAAATATGCCCGATCACCACCATGCTCCAGGCAATCAGAATGAATAGCAGCAACAATGCGGTCTCGGATCCGCTCCCCTCTTCGCCGGACGTCGCCGACAGGCTCAGCAAGGGAATGGCCACCAGGCTCAGTAGCGCCATGCTGCCCATGAGTGCCGTACCCGCCTGAACAAAGCGTTGCATCGATTTTTTCATCAGTAGCGCGCCATACAGGAAGGCGAGCAGCATGGCCGAGTCAAGCAGGCTTTCCAAAAAAGCAACAGACATGCTGGAGTGGGCCTTACCCGCTAACAGCAGTCCAATCCCAACGTTGGCGATCAAAGAAAGCGCAAATAAAATCGTGGATGCCGGCAACTGCTGCGGCACGGATCGCAACAAACACAGGTCCACGAAAAAATTCAGCAAAGCCTTCACGGCGTCTCCTGTAGCGCTGAACGAATCATACCCAGGTAATCCGCCAAGAAAAACACAAAGTGATATCCTAATACAGCCCTTAACCGGGAATAGCCGAAACTGCACAGGTAGGCTGGGGCTTGCCCCGGCTCTTCGTTTCGCGAGCCAGTACGCAGAAAAGCTGGGGCAAGCCCCAGCCTACATTTGCTGTTTGATGCTGATGGGTTATCAGCGTTAAATTCTTTGTCATTCTGCACAAGACATACGGACTAACAGACTAATGCTGGAATTTTACGTCGAAACGAACGAACAGTTGACGAACCTTTGCCGCCAGCTTGAAGACAGCACCTGGCTAACCGTTGACACGGAGTTTATCCGGGAAAACACCTATTATCCGGAATTCTGTTTATTGCAGATCGCCAATGATGCTGTTGCCGCGTGCGTGGATCCTCTGGCTATCGATGATTTGTCCGACCTGCTCAGCCTCTTATACAACCCGAGTATAGTCAAGGTCTTCCATGCAGGCCGGCAGGATCTGGAGATTTTTTATCACCGGTGGCAAAAAATCCCGACCGCGGTTTACGACACCCAGTTGGCCGCGACACTGACCGGTCTGGGGGATCAGCCCGGTTATGCCGCTACGGTAAAGGCGGTTCTGGGTATAGAACTCGACAAGGCCCACGTCCGTACCAATTGGCGCAAACGTCCCCTGGATGAAGGTCAGATCCGTTACGCCTTGAACGATGTCGTCTATCTGGGTCGGCTTTATCAGAAAATCGTCGCCCAGCTTACCGGCTTGGGCAGAGAAAACTGGTTGGATGACGACTTCCGAATACTCACCGATCCCGCCACCTACCAGAGCCTCCCCGACACGCAATGGAAGCGCATACGCGGGCAACAGAAACTGAGGGGAAAACAACTGGCGGTTCTGAAACAGCTTGCCGCCTGGCGGGAAAGGCGCGCGGTCAAGAAGAACAGGCCCAGACAATGGATTATCAGCAACGAAAATCTACTGCAACTGGCAAGACGAGTGCCAAGAGATCTATCTCAGATCCTGCGTATTAATGACCTGGACCCAAAATTCGCTAATCGATTCGGCAAAGAGTTGCTTGCGCTAATCGAAGACGCCAGCGCAACCTCCCCTGAGGAATGGCCCCGGGAAACCGACAGATCCCCGCGTTTGACGCCGCAGCAGGAGGCCCTTGCCGATCTTTTGATGTGTACCCTGCGGGTGCGCGCCTCTGAATACAACATCAATCCCACGTCCATCGCGTCCCGGGGAGACATTGAAAAACTGGCAACCGGCGACCGGAGTCCAGAGGTTCTCAGGGGCTGGCGGCAGAAGGTGGCCGGCAACGACCTGCTCAGGGTGCTGGAGGGCCGCCTGTACGCCGAGGTACGATCCGGCCGCATAAACCTGGTCGAGGTTGACTCCGAACCCAGCCCGATAAACAGCCTCCAGTCGAGTAATACGCCGCAACAACACTGATCAAGAAGAAATTGTGTTCTGGTTTTGCATCCTGGGCGATTTTTCGGCAAATGTAGGCTGGGGCTTGCCCCAGCTTTTCTGCGTACTGGCTCGCAAAACAAAGAACTGGGGCAAGCCCCAGCCTACATTTATAGTAGAAGGGTGGTGAGAGATCCGGGCTAATCCGCATATCTCACCGATTTACCGCAGAGGACGCTGAGAACGC
>JAUXGQ010000333.1 GCA_030621975.1 Gammaproteobacteria bacterium
ACATCCAGACCGATCTCCCGCAACGCCGCAGGGAGGGCGCCGCCCACGTCTCCCAGGCCGCCCGTCTTTATCAACGGATGGGCTTCCGGGGTGACGAACAGAACGCGCAATACTTCGGGCAAGGTCGTTGATCCAATGTGCAGGGCGAGGACGGGCAAAGGATAGGAGATTCAATGGCGTTTTACCAGACGTCTGGGCACTGATGCCGTGGATTTGACCGCCCTGCAAGGCGCCGAGGGATCGTCTACAATGGTCCCGTTGATATTCACGCGTCTTCGCATACGGCGCCTTGCGCCGCGGTGAATGCAACCACAGGCTTCTGAAATCCAGTCGGTGACTGGATAAACCACAGACTCCTGCAGGAGGTGATTAGGACGGTGCTGGAGCAGGAAAGGGCAAGCAATGGATTGGATGCCATGCCGGTGACCGCCCTGAAGGGGGTGGGGCCACGCAACGCGGCGCGGCTGGCAAAGCTGGGCATCAGCAGGGTTCAGGATATCCTGTTTCATCTTCCGCTGCGCTACCAGGACCGCACCCGGGTAGTTCCCCTGGGCAGCCTGAGGCCGGGATTGGAAGTGGTGGTCGAAGGCGCGGTGGAGTATGCGGAGGTCAAGCTGGGGCGTCGGCGTTCCCTGCTGGTTCGCATTGCCGACGGTAGCGGGGCGATCGTCCTGCGATTCTTTCATTTCTCCCAGGCTCAACAGGCCGGCCTCACCTCCGGTGTGCGGCTGCGCTGTTTCGGGGAGGTGAGAAACGGTCCTGCCAGCCTGGAGATCATTCATCCGGAGTATCAGAGGCTGAACGAAGCGGAGCCGGGAGCCGTCGAAGCTGCGCTGACGCCAATCTACCCCACCACGGAAGGGATCCACCAGTTGAGCTGGCGGGGCATGACCGACAGGGCGCTGGAAATACTTGCTGAACACCCGGATGCGTTGCCGGAGTGGCTGCCGGCGGAACTGCGGAGCCGTCTCCGGTTGCCGGAGTTGGTCTCCGCCCTGCGTTATTTGCACCGACCCCCACCGGATGCGCCGCAGGATCAGTTGCTCGCGGGTACCCACCCGGCGCAATGGCGTCTGGCGTTCGAGGAGTTGCTGGCGCATCAAATCAGCCTGCGCCGGCTGCGCCAGGAGCAGAAAAAGACCGCCGCGCCGGCACTGGCGGTGGACGGACAATTGCGCCGGCGTTTGCTCGAAAGCCTGCCATTCGCGCTCACCGGGGCCCAGCAACGGGTTGTGGGCGAGATCGCCGCGGACCTGAAACAGGGCCATCCCATGTTGCGTCTGGTACAGGGTGACGTGGGATCCGGGAAGACGGTGATCGCCGCGATGGCCGCGTTGCAGGCGGTGGAGGCGGGTTTTCAGGTGGCCCTGATGGCGCCCACGGAGCTGTTGGCGGAGCAACACCTGAGCAGCTTCGCCGCCTGGCTGGAACCCCTGGGGATAGAGCCCCTGTGGCTGGCCGGCCGGCATCGGGGAAAGGCGCGGGAACAGGTACTGCAGGCTATTGCCAGCGGTGCGGTCAAGGTGGTGGTGGGCACCCATGCGCTGTTTCAGGAGGACGTCATTTTCCATGCCCTCGGGCTGGTCGTCATCGACGAACAACACCGTTTCGGCGTGCATCAACGGTTGGCGATGCGGGAAAAGGGGGCGCATCTTGGCAGAGTGCCCCATCAGTTGATCATGACGGCCACGCCTATTCCTCGTACCCTGGCCATGAGCGCGTATGCCGACCTGGACCTCTCGGTCGTCGATGAGCTGCCACCCGGGAGGATTCCCGTGACCACCGTGGCCATCTCGGACAGCCGCCGCGACGAGGTCATGGCACGGGTGCGGGAGGCCTGCGCGCAGGGGCGCCAGGCCTATTGGGTGTGCACCTTGATCGAGGAGTCCGAAGCCGTGCAGTGTCAGGCGGCGGAGAATACCGCCAACCGGCTGGCGGAAAACCTCTCCGAGCTGCGGGTGGGGTTGGTGCACGGGCGCATGCGGGGTCCGGAAAAGGAGCAGGTCATGACCCGGTTCAAGGCCGGGGACCTGGATCTGCTGGTAGCCACCACGGTGGTGGAGGTCGGGGTGGATGTCCCCAATGCCAGTCTCATGATTATCGAGAATCCGGAGCGCCTCGGACTGGCCCAGCTTCATCAGCTGCGCGGGCGGGTCGGACGCGGGGGGACGGACAGCTACTGCGTGCTCATGTTCCACCCGCCGCTCTCGGCAAGCGCCAGGCAACGCCTGGCCGTCATGCGCGACACCAATGACGGTTTCCTGATTGCCAGCAAAGACCTGGACCTGCGGGGTCCCGGTGAGGTACTGGGGACCCGCCAGACGGGAGAGATGGAGCTGCGGATCGCCGATCTGGTCCGGGACCAGGATCGGTTGGCTGACGTACAGGCGGCGGCGGAGCTCATAC
Organism: Gammaproteobacteria bacterium; assembly: GCA_030621975.1. Taxonomy (GTDB): domain Bacteria; phylum Pseudomonadota; class Gammaproteobacteria; order Chromatiales; family Chromatiaceae; genus JAUXGQ01. The sequence goes on from JAUXGQ010000333.1 coordinate 2,407, forward strand.
TGAGCCGTTACCCGAGCCATGCCGCACCGCTGATCAGGCGCTGGCTGGGCGAGCGGCAGGACTATGGGGCGGTGTAGGCGTCTGCGGCTTTCAGGCCAATAGTCGCTAAACGCTCCGAAGCGAGGTTTGGCGAGCACAAGTAGGCTGGGGCTTGCCCCAGCTCTTTGTTTCGCGAGCCGTTATGGAGCGACGCTGGGGCAAGCCCCAGCCTACCTCTGCAGTTCCGGCTATACCTCGTCGCTGCGCCTTGCCGCCCAAACCGCTGGATGCACTCGACACTCCGTCCAACTGCCGCATTTAGTTTCAACGCCTGGTTATGGGTACACTACGGTGGTTAGTGCAATGAATCTGCGCCGACATCCTGTCTGCCATCGCACCCCTTGTGCGATAATAACGGTTTTTCGGAAGCCACCTTGACCTCTCAGAACTTTAGCACCGCTGCGCTGGAACCGAGCTGGAACCACTGGCGGACCCGTGGTCTCGCCTTACCCGCTGGGGTGGATAACTGGTTGCTGGATCCCGGGTCCCTGACGCGGCGGGTTCAGGCCGCCTGTCATGGTCGCTTCCGGGTGCGTCTGCTACACCAGGGTTGGGGGCGGCCGCTGTACAGTGAAACCCGGCTGTTGGGGTTGCGCAGGGGTGAGTTTGCCATCGTGCGCGAGGTGGAATTGTTGTGCGAGGAAATTCCCTGGGTATTCGCCCGCTCCCTGATCCCGGCGAGCAGTCTGCGGGGGCGGGCGCGGCGCCTGGCCCATCTGGGGGAAAAGCCGCTCGGTGCGCTGTTGTTCGCGGATCCCAACCTGCGCCGCGGGGCGACCCAGATTGCGCGTCTGCTGCCCCGGCATCCCCTCTACGGGGCTGCCACCGGCCATCTGAAGGTAAAACCCCGGGAACTCTGGGGACGCCGCTCCCTGTTTTTTTATGCGGGTAAGCCGTTGTTGGTCAACGAGATCTTTTTGCCTGATATTCCAAGATCCGATGCGCGCACCTGAAATAAAACTCGACGGTATTCGGACTGGCCCGAATTCTTTGCGGGACAGGTTGGCCGGCTATGCAAAGCTTGTGAGGCTGGATCGTCCCATCGGCATCCTGCTGCTATTGTGGCCGGCCCTCTGGGCGTTATGGATCGCCGGCGACGGCCAGCCGCGCTGGCAGGTCGTCCTGATCTTCATGCTGGGGGTGGTGCTTATGCGCTCTGCCGGCTGTGCCATCAACGACTATGCTGACCGGCATATCGATGGCCGGATCGCCCGCACCCGCGAGCGTCCGATCGCCACTGGCCTGGTGAGCCCGAAAGAGGCCCTGGGGGTGTTTGTGGTCCTCGGCCTGCTGGCATTCGGCCTCGTGCTGCTGCTCAATTGGCAGACCATTGCCCTGTCCGTGGTCGCTGTGCTGCTGGCCGCGAGCTA
>JAUXGQ010000104.1 GCA_030621975.1 Gammaproteobacteria bacterium
GCCCGCCGGATCCTTGCATCGTCACACAGGTCCAGGGCATTTTGGATAAACATCCCGCCAATGCTGCGTTGCCGCTCCGGGCTCAAATGCTCCAGCAGGAGCCGGAGATCCTGGTCGCTGTGAATGGTTGTCATGGCTTTTTCTCGAGTTAATTCTACTTTGTCACATTTGACCACCCCGGCCCGTAGGAGCCGGCTTGCCGGCGAACACGGTCGGTACGCGGCGCCGGTTCGCCCGCAAGCGGGCTCCTACGGATTGGAAACCCTGCTTTGCATTAAATGTGACAAAGTAGAATTAATCCGCTCGCTCGTGGCATCAGACTTGGCTGAATAGTCCGTATCCTTCCGTGGATTCCGTGGCCAAAAAAAACGGCGTAAAAAAATAGCCACTGAATTCGAAACCGACGTTCCAGTCGGGCGGCGGGTGGAAATCCTGGCCCGCCTAGCGTCCCGCCGCCTCCGCCACCAGGATCCGCAGCTTGTCCGCCAGCACCTCGTAGGAGTAATGCCGGCGGCCGAGGTCGTAGTTGTGCTCGACCATCTCGGCTACCCACGCCTTGTCGTGCAGCGCGTTGCGGGCCTGGCGCACCGTGCGGTCGTCGATGAAGTTGTCAAAGCCGATGACGCGAAACCCCTGGGGCTCGATGTCGGTGAAATAGATCTCGTAGTGACTCATGACGAGGGCCCTGCGGTAATAAACCGCTTCCAGGAAGGCGTTTCCGAAGCCCTCGATAAGCGACGGGTAGGTCACCAGGTCGGCTGCACGGTACAGGTCGGCCTGGGAATAGCGCTTGCGCCCGACCGCGTCCCGTCCCCGCTCGTGGGCTACGCGGTCGCTGGCGAATATCGCCTCCACACCGAGCAGCCCGGCGTATTCCCTCAGATAGCGTTCGTACTCTTCCCCTTCGTCGCCCGCCGAATGGGAGATAACGAGAACCGCGTGATCTTCGAGCCGGCGCACCAGTTCGATGGCGCGCTCGATGCGTTTGCGCGGCACGATGCGGGTCGGCTGCAGAATCAAGTGGGTGTCCGGGTCGATGCCGAGCTCCGCCCTGAGGTCTTCGGCATAGCCGTTGCCGTCGTTATCCGGATGAGTGAAGTCCATCACGTTGGGAATCAGAAAGGCCCCGCAGCCGGTGCGCAAAGCCAGCTCCCGTGCGGCATACGAGTTGATGACCACGTGCCGGATACAGGGTAGCGTAGGCGGGAACGCGGTGCGCAGATAGTCGCTGGCCCCGGAACGCAGGAAGCGCCGCCGCTCCCAGAAAAAGTCGTGGTGATGGGCGATGGCGGGGGCTTCGTGCTCGGCAAGGTATTCGGTAAGCGCCAGACCCAGAGGCACGTTCATCGGCAGGGCGAGTGTGTTCTCCGCGATCAGCAACTCAATACCGAAATCCGTCACGAAGCCTTCCAGTCGGGCCTTGAGGTGGGCCTTCAGGCGGTAGACGGCGGATGATATCGACGAGGAGCGGGCATTGGCCTCGAACAGCCCCTGATTGACCGCGGCTATCGCCGGGTGGCGGAAATCCGCCTCGTCCACCAGGCACGAGCGCCCGGCAGGCCAGTCCGACTCCCCGGCGAAGAAAAAACACGTGTGCCCCTCGGCCTCCAGCACCCGGACCCACTTGCGCGTCTCCAGCGAAACACCGTCGGTGCCGGCGAAACGGGTGCCGACGAAACCGATGCGCAGGCTTTTTTTCATACTGTCTCCTTCGACTGGGTGTCCGTAATTCGTCGCGGAATCCCCTCCTCCGCTGTAAACTCTCTGACCAAATTCACCCGCATGTCCCAGGCCGAACTGTCGGCAGCGCTTGGGATTTCTGAGCGTACCTTGGCTCGTCGCAAACGCGAGGGAAAACTGAACAGCGAGGAATCCGCCAAGCTGGTCCGTCTGGCGCGCGTGGTCGAGCGTGCCGAAAAGGTCTTCGAAGACTTCGACGCGGCCATCGATTGGCTCAAATCGGCCAATGCTTCCCTCGCCGGCGCCACCCCCTTGAGTCTTCTTGATACCGACATTGGCGCCGAGAGCGTGATGGACACCCTGGGCCGGATCGAGCACGGCGTATTTGCCTGATGCTCGCCGTCTGGCGGCTGGTGACCGCGCGTTTCATCGATACCGCTTTCGCAGGCGAGGGCGCAAGGCGCTATGGCGGCCGCTGGAATAAGAAGGGTGCCCCGCTAATTTATACCGCCGGCAGTCAGTCACTGGCGATGCTGGAGATGCTGCTGCAGGATGAACCCCTGCGCGCTCGCTACTTTATGATTCCGGCAGAGATCCCGACGGGTATGAAGATCGATCGGGCAAATTTTGGTTCGCTTCCGTCCGACTGGCGTGACCACACAGCCCTTGAACGACTGCGAACCATCGGCACAGAGTGGGCAGCGCAGCTGTCCAGTGCGGTGCTGGCCGTACCCAGCGCCGTAGTACCTGCCGAGGCCAACTACCTGCTCAATCCGAAGCATCCTGGTTTCGCCAGGGTCTTGAGCGGTAAACCACAAGAACTTGTCACCGATCTACGGCCGGTTGGAACTTTTGTCGAACATTGATCGCACAAAACCATATATTTAGCATACACCCATCGCTCAGCGTATGGCTACGTCCTCAAGAATGTTATGATTAAGGTTGAAAGTTACCCATTGAGGAAAAATTTCAGCAATACTTTAAGGGAGATCATCATGTCCAGCAGAAGAGAATTTATCAAGACCACACTGGTCGTCGCCTCCGGCATGGCTATCGGCAGAACCGCCCCGGCCGTCGCCTCTTCATCGGATCTGGCGACCGGCCTCATCTATACCGCCGACAATCCGGGGATGTGGGCCAAGAAAGTGGGGGGCCACGCCCCGAAGGTGAACCGGGAAGGGGATAAAGTCACCATCACCACCAAACACAGCATGTCGGAGAAACACTACATCGTCCGCCACACCCTGGTCAGCGGCGATGGCAAGGTGATCAGCGCCAAGACCTTCTATCCGTCGGACGACGAACCCGTCTCCAGCCACACACTGCCAGCAGGTGCAAAGGGGCCCTTCTACGCCACCAGTTTTTGCAACAAGCATGACTTCTGGGTCACGGAATTTTCTGTCTGACCGGCCCTGCCATCCGGCGGCCAGCCCTATCCGGGCCGGCCGCTGATCATCTCACAGCCTCACAGTGACCCTTCTCTCCAAGACCCGAAGACTGACCAAACGATTGCTTGGGCCGAATTCAGCAACCCTCCATGACGCCCGCGGCGGCCGCATCCTGCTGGTCATCGAATGTATCCTCAACCAGAACGCTCGGGACCGGGGTGCGGCCAGCTGCGCGGCCATGAACCGGGAACTGGTCAGCCTTTGCCTGGATCAGAATATCGGCCTGTTGCAGATACCCTGCCCCGAGATCCGTGCCCTGGGGTGGGAGCGAAAGCGCCCAGCGGGGAACTCCCTTCGGGAAGCCCTGGATACCCCAGAGGGACGCGCCAGTTGCCGGAAGCTAGCGCGGGACATGGCCGACCGCGTGGAACAATACCAGGCTGTCGGCTATGAGATATTGGGAGTGGTGGGCGGCAACGAACAGAGCCCAGGCTGTGCCGTACATCATGTTCCGGCGGGCGACCCGCACGCCCCGCTGAGCCAGGAATCCGGCCTGCTGATGCAGGCCCTGGATGAAACCTTCATCCTCCGGGGCGTGGATATACCCATCGTGCAGTTACGCGATGCCGATGCATCGAAGCTGGTATCCGACCTGCAATGGCTGAAACAGACGATGACGGCGACCGGGGAAGATGATAAAGGGGACAGCGAATCATGAATATAAGGTCTGCCTTGTTGCGTTTTTCTTGGCGTTAGAACACTTATGCAGGCCTGACACGGTGCACTCAGTACGTTACGCCGCCTGCAGTGGAGCTAAATCGTCTTCGGTGACAGTGGGTGCCCCAATGTCTCTCAGAACACGATTCAGATCAGCAGATGGCCGACCGCGCCGAAACGTTACCTCTAAATATGATTCTTTCATCTCATTTGTTCCAAACTGGATAGGCTCATTTCCCTCATTTTCATAGAAGAAAAGCCGCCAGCCTAATAGCACAAGTATAGTGGGCATCCTGATTCTCTTTGTCTCCGGATTTCACGAACAACTGTCGAGCTCTCTACCCGGAAAAATACACTGAACGGAAAGCGATGAATGACAGCGCGCCTTGTGTTCCAATAAATGTCTGGGTACATCAGCGGGGCTTCTGCGATACTCGAAAGCATCGTCAGCACGTCATCAAGGAACTGGTGCCCCAAGCCTTGCCTCTGCTCCTCTTACCATGCTGCCGCATCCGATAAGTCTTGCTCAGCTTCTGGGCGGAGTCGAACTTTAAGAGTCACAGCTTGCGCCGAATATCCGTAATCGATTCGGTTGCCAAGCGACCACGGATTCCATCGGCTTCGTAGGCGTCGAGACGTCTGTCAAGTTCAGCCTTTTGTTCGTCGGTAAGTGGTAGCGCGTTCTGATCGGCGGCGATGCTATCCCATAATTCCTCGACAAGCTTGATACGCTCGTCGATTGGAAGTTTGCTCAGCTTTGCATTCATCGTGACACCCTCAAAGTTCATATTCGCTAGTTTAGCCCAGAGTACCTCGTACCGCACATAACGACCAAGCTGTGCGGGGCAAACGAAGCGCAGCGTAGTTTGCGCGTCCGAACAAGCGGCTTGATACTTATTGTGACCTCCCTCCTGCTATAACAGGATTAGGGGCCGTGGCCCCGTTCACCGTTTGTCTGACACAGAAGAAAGGCCAAATGAGATTCTACAACACTTCGCACCAATATTACTGCGGAATTGACCTACACACCAAGATGACGTACGTCTGCATCCTGAACGACCTGGGCGAGATCTGTCTGCACAAGAATATCCCGACGCAGCCTCGTTGGTTCCTGCGCCTGATCGAGCCGTATCAGGAGAATCTCGTTGTTGGCAATTCGACTGACCGTTTTATTGTTGAATAAACCTCCAGCGCAAAGTCATATCCCAGCCCTGGCTCTATATCTTCGTAATAATCTACTGCTTTATTGAATTCATCTTCTGCCTCTGGGTGAAACGAGAAGCTCATTTCTCGAACCTTTTCCATACCTTATCGAATACTTCCTGCCCTGGAGCCGCCTCTACTGAGCCCGTTCTCAGTTCAGCTAGCCGTCGTTTTGCTACGGTTGCCCATTTCTTATCAATTTCTGATTCTGGTTGATTCAGACTGCGGAGCAATGAATCGACCACCAAGGCTCGTTCTTCTACTGGAAGCGATACCGCCTTGTCAATCAGTTCTTTTGTGTTCATTTCAATACCTCATCTGCTTGATCTGGAATATCTTGCCGAGTCGAGTAGAGCCAGACGCGCGCAACCGTAGGCGGAGAGTTTCCGACCTGCACCCTTTCGGTTATGCAGCGGGATCCTAGTTCCACCATAATCCACGTTTCCTGTGCCCTCTCTAAAATTCCGTACGTCGGGTTTTCCCCAGTACGGCTTCAAGAACAGGTAGTACAGATAAAGCCTGCGAATGACAGCGTCTCCCTTAAGCCCTATCCGACATGCAGGTTTCACCGCCAACTTTACTTTTCCCTTAGCTCCGATTGCAAAGGATGCGCTTATACGCGGCAACTCTGTTTCTGCCGTCTCCAGCAGTGCCCTACGTCCGCCTCAGCCTGTTTATAGCCACGCGCTGGGAGCCATTACCTCCCCCGCCACTATTGTGACACTCAGGCACATCCATTCGCTCTCTTTGCTCCTGTTCCCAGGGGTCCTTCGCTAAGAGGGGTTATTCTGTCCACCTCTGTCATCACTCCTACGACCCCATCCGCCAGTCTGATAGACTCCTCCCGATTTCAGATTTCAACCCTTATACGGTCGGTCTTTGTCATTCTAGAATAGTTCCTGACTGTCTATCACACCTTCCCCAATTTAATCCACGTTTCCTTCTATACATGCCGCCATCCTTACCCCGACAGGCCACCTTATTGCACTTGTCTGTTGCTTCATAAGGTGTATCAGTCTTCACCCAAAACGTAGAGGCTCGACACCTGCTGCACTACTCACATCATATTCCACTGGTTTCCCAGAGAGTAGGTTATGTCCCGAGGCTGCAATGTTCGCTTTATGCTACGGCCTGTATAGTTGCTCGCCCCACTGGTATGATCGCCTCTGCTTTCGCGAGGCCCTGGGTACTTTTACTACCGAGCTTGCCCATGTCCGGTCGCCCTTTCATGAGTCGGTTATTACTACCTGGGTGAACAGACAACTCCCAGGACGGGACTTGCACCCGCTGGAAACGCAGCCTTATGGGCTGCGCACGCC
>JAUXGQ010000355.1 GCA_030621975.1 Gammaproteobacteria bacterium
AAAACCTGACTCGATCCCGCTTTCCCTCGCTACGAACACCTAAGTCCGACAGGCTGCTACGTCCTGCGGCAAAGGCGGGCGCCCCGTTCAGTTACTGGCCTCACTCGGGGCCGAGTCCTTTTGGGCGTCCTTGGTCGCGGGAAAAAACTGGGAGAGCGCCTCAGCAGGGTATCTCAGGGGCAACATCTTTTCCCCCACCCGGGCGATGACGCCGACCCAGTTGCTGTCGGCGGTATACACGATGTAGTGGTTCGGGATGTCGTTTGGATCGGCCCAGATGGTGTCGTCTTCGGACAAGGGAGTGTGGCCGACGATGAACGGAATCTCCGGCCCCAGGCCCAGTTCCTTGCGCAGGCGCTTGACGTCGCCTTGCTTGTACCCGCCCGGGCGGTTCGGTTTGTGCAAGCGGTTCTGGGTGACCTCGCGTACGAGCGAGGGATGCTGGCGGATATCGATCAGGTCTTCGCGGCTCGCCTTAGATACGGGCGGGGCCGCGTGACAGGCCACGAAGTCTTTGGACACTGCGAAATAGGGCAGCTTCTGGTAGAAGGCTTCCAGCGCATCGCGGTACTTTTTGCCCCGGGTCTTTTCTGCATGCCGCTCCCAAAGGATGCCCTGGGGGACACCGCCCTTGCCGAGTTCTTCCGAGAAACTGTCATGGTTTCCCCGCAGGTAGAAGACCCGGTCGGGAAAACGCAGCTTCAGCCCCAGGATGAAATCCATGATAAGGAGCGAACCCTCCATTTCGTCCATCCTGCCATCGATCTCACAGTGCACCGCGTCACCAAGGATGACCAGGCAGGCCTCGCCGGCCTCCAGGGCCTCGAAAAACTGGTTCTGGGTCAGGATCACGAGCAGGTGATCCAGATAGGTATGCAAGTCACCGACGATGACGGGAGCGAGATGGTCCGGGAGTTGAACGATGCCTCCGGGCCTGCCCTGGCTGTCGCGGGGACGGTGGGGTTCCGCGTCGAGGATGCGGTTCACCGCTTCCAATTGGTCAAGGGCCTTGTCGGGGGGCAGCAGCCGGATCGGGTCATCCAGGATCTCTCGTAAGCGGTTGATCTTGTCGCGCCGCCATGCCCATAGCCGGTTGATCTTCTTCTCCTTGAGCAGGGGTGAGAGGCAGGCGTGGTGATCCGGTGCGAGGTTCTTGAACATCAGACGGCCATCCGTCAGTCCCACCGCGATCTGGCGTCGTGCAATGTCCTTGGTGAAGCCCAGGATCGCGGACTGCTCTTTGTCGTCTCGACCGAGGGTGATCTTGTCGCCGGGCCGCAGCCTCACGAAGCCGCTGATCCGGGAAAAAAACTGGTCCGGGTCCAGGATCAGGTAGTCCGGCGCCGATTTTGCGGTGTGGTTTCCGGTCAGTGGCAGCTCCGGATAAAGCCAGAGCCGGCGGCTATGTTTCCCCAGCGCCAGTTCGACGGGCACGTCCGCGGTAGGGATGCGGACTTTGGAACGACCCAGGCTGTAGGCCTCCTTCAGCTCCAGTTCCTCGCATGCCGTGAGATCCGAAACCGCGCTGCGCAGTCGCTTCAGCAGGCCTTTGCGGGGCGGTTCGGGCGGTTTAGGCATGGGCGTCTGTCAACCGATGATCTGCAGTCACACCGCTGCGCCGCACAGGCGGGCACGCGGAAAGAAATTTCTATACGGGTAGTATAAGGCAAGGTGCGCGCATAACGGAAACCGGCGTTGTCCGGAACACCGTCAGACTGAGATTCACTGGGTCTGTGTTAATCCGTGTCCATCCGTGGTTGTCTTTGTGATCGGGCTCATGGCGCTTGCCATTGGGGCGCCGCAGTAGAAGGGTGGTGAGATATCGAGTTTAGATGTGGCAAGGATGGAAAAAGCGGTTGGATAGCCGATGACAGACTGTGGATGTCCCGCGCCGCGCACTCGCCCTGGCGGCGCTATTGGCTGTCTTGAACGGGCGGCGGTACTCGACGAAACAGTCCCGATTCGGTCGAGTACCGGGAGTCTCGGACCTGCAAACGGCCCCCGGGGAGGGGGCCGCACAAATCCCTTGTGGTTACACGCCGCCGCCGAATATCCCTTTGAGGGTGAAGAAGAACAATGCCGCCAGGATGCCGCCGGCCGGCAGGGTCACGATCCAGGATACAATGATGTTGCCGATGACCCGAAGATCCAGGGCGCCGATGCCGCGGGCCAGTCCCACGCCCATCACGGCACCGACCGCGATGTGGGTGGTGGAGACCGGAAGGCCGGTCTTGGAGGCCAGCACCACGGTGCTCGCGGCAGCCAGGGTGGCGCAATAACCGCGGGTGGGGGTTAGCTCCGTGATCTTGGTGCCGATGGTCTGCATCACCTTGTAACCCATGGTGGCGAGACCGACCACGATACCGATTCCGCCCAGGATCAGGATCCAGACGGGGAGGTCAGCTTTCTGGCCCACTTCACCACCGCTTTCTACGATGGACACCACCGCGGCCAGGGGGCCGATACCGTTGGCCACGTCGTTGGAACCGTGGGCGAAGGCCATGGCGCAGGCGGTAAAGATCATCATCGGTGTGAACACCTTCTCCACACTGGCGTAGTGGAACTCCCGATCCGCACCGGGGTCGGTCTTGACACGGTTGATCATGAGCCAGCCGATGATGGCCACGATAACGCCGAAGGCGAGCGACGCGATCAAGCTCTCGCCCGTGGTTAACTCCAGATTGAGGTGCTTGAGGCCCTTGAACATGGTGACCAGGCTGACGATCCAGCCGACTAGAAACACGTAGAACGGTCCCCAGGCCTTGGCCTTCTGAAAGGGATTTTCGGCCTCGAAGATGAGTTTCTGGATGCTCTTCATCAAGAGCAGGCCTATGATGCCGCCGAGCAGGGGAGAGACCAGCCAACTGGCGACGATCTGCCCGATCTTCACCCAATTGACTGCATCGAGGCCGATGCCGGCCATGGCGAAACCCACCAGCGCACCGACGATCGAATGGGTGGTGGAGACCGGCCAGCCCCGCGTCGAGGCTATCATCAGCCAGATGGCCGCCGCCAGGAGCGCCGCGAGCATGCCATATACCAGCAGCTCTGGATTAGCCGCAATCGGCTCGGGATCGATGATCCCCTTGCGGATCGTCTTGGTGACGGTGCCGCCGGCGATGAAGGCCCCGGCGAATTCGAAGATTGCAGCGATGAGAATCGCCTGCTTGACAGTGATGGCGCCGGAGCCCACCGAGGTGCCCATGGCATTGGCGACGTCGTTGGCGCCGATGCCCCAGGTCATATACACACCAAAGATGACGGCTAACCAGAAGAAAACCGTCCCATATTCAGCAATAATTTCCATAATCAGTTCCCCAAGAATCTGAAGTACGACCGGTTTGATCTGGCCTCATCTGCAGAGGCGCCGATATCCGGTCAATTTTTTTGATTGTCTGTGTCCCGGCAGGACAGACGTCCTCGGAAGCCGGTAAGAAAACAGCTCCTTCAGCATCCCGCTTGTCCGACCGTCACCTGGCGCCGCGTGTCCGGACACCCAGGTTGAGACACAAGACGGATTCCCATCGACTGCTCAGCGGGCGATCAGCAGGCGCAGCCGGTCTCCGACCTTTTCCGCGTAGTCAGCCAGATCGCCGATCCACTGGATGAGCTGATACCAGAACATCACCGACACCGGCTTCATTTCGTCCTCATGGGCGAACAGGCTCTGGGTGAGCGCCATGCCCAGCTTGTCCGTCTCGTCCTCGATCTTGTTCAGCTCG
>JAUXGQ010000018.1 GCA_030621975.1 Gammaproteobacteria bacterium
GCGGCTGTTCTGCGATCACCGTCTGCATGACCAGGCAGCGCCCCGCCTCGTTAATATAACCTGTTTTGCTCAAGCCGATGTTCCAGTGGCTTTTTCTTAACAGGCGGTTGGTATTGCGGTATTCAAGACTGCCGCGTCGCTTGTAGGGGCGAACCTGCAGCGAACGGCGCGTGGTCGCATTTCGGATGAAGGGGTAACTGAACGCCGCCTGGACCATACGCGTCAATTCCCGGGCGGTGGAAACGTTGCCGCTGTCCAGTCCCGAGGCGTCTGTGAACCGGCTGTTAGTCATCCCCAGGCTTTCGGCCTTTTGGTTCATGCGCGTAACGAAGAACTCGTTCCCGCCGGGGAAGGTGCGCGCCAATGCGCTGGCGGCCCGGTTTTCCGATGCCATCAAGGCGACGGTGAGCACCTCGCCGCGGCTGAGTGAGGCGCCTGATCTGAGGCGCGAGCCGGTCAGACGCAACAGATCGCGATCCGCCTTGGTGATAGTGATTTTTTCTTCCAGAGACAGCTTGGAATCCAGTATCACCATGGCAGTCATGAGCTTGGTTATCGAGGCAATCGGCATGGGTTTGTCCACCTGCTTGCCGTAAACCTTGTTACCAAAGCGGTCCACGACCAAGGCGGCGGCTGAGCGCAGGCGTAATTGCTTGGGCCGAAGTTTATCCCACAAGCTAGCGGGTGCCTGTCTATTGGCCGTCGAGATCGCCGCCAGCGTCGCCACCTGCGGGATGTTGTTGGCCTTATCCTGGCCTTTTGCGAGCTGAGGTTGCGAGCCCGACAGCACCGCGAGGCCCAGCAACACGGCCCGCAGGACGCGCGACCAGGAAGCCGGGCGAATTCTGAGTGCCGACGATATGGCAGGAAATCCAGATCTTCGCGGGATAACCTCGTCCCCCGGTGACAGGCGTGGGGTGAGGACCTTCTCTTTACGGATTAGAGGATGTAACCGGAGCAAAACAGATTATCTCCAATTCGGGTCTTATCACTGTAGAAACCGGTATCAAACAGGATCGGGAGAGACCATACAATCCTTTAGTCTGTTTGGCAAATAGGCGGCTCGGAATATTTCAATTTTTTGGAGGCTACTTATAATGGCGGCCAGTCGACAAATAAACACAGGTTTCCGCACGCCTGCGGGAATCGAGAAGGATAAGAATCGTCTTGTATACCCTGGCCGATAAGCGTCTGACCCGATTGAACAGCAGCGGTAACTCGAACCTTCTGCGGGGTGGTCTGATCGGCCTTGAGAAGGAGAGCCTCAGAGTCTCCGCTGCGGGAAGCATCGCCCAGACGCTTCACCCTCGGGTACTCGGTGCGGCGTTGTCCAATCCCTACGTCACCACTGATTACTCAGAGGCGCTTGCGGAATTCATTACGCCGCCCTTCGCGAGCCTGTCGGAGAGCCTGGCTTTCCTGCGCGATGCCCAGAAGTTCGTTTACGATAATCTGGAAGACGAAATACTCTGGGCTACCAGTATGCCCTGCATCCTGGAAGGTGTGGCAAGCATCGCCATCGCTCGCTACGGCAGCTCTAACGCGGGCATGATGAAGACCGTATACCGCAGGGGATTGGGGCATCGTTACGGCAGGGTCATGCAGGTCATAGCCGGTGTGCATTTCAACTACTCCCTGCCCGAAGCATTCTGGAGGGCGTTCCAGGAACAGGAAGCCGACGACAGTCCCGCTCAGGATTTTATCTCCAAATCATACTTTGCGCTGATCCGTAATCTGCTGCGTTTCGGCTGGCTGGTGCCTTACTTGTTCGGGGCTTCACCCGCCGTGTGTAAGTCGTATTTTGCCGGCGAACCTGCGGACCTGGAGGCGTTCGACGAGAGCACCTATTACCTGCCTTATGCTACCTCTCTGCGCATGGGAGATATTGGTTATCAGAACAGCAAGGAGCAGGGGACAGGCGTTAACATCTGCTACAACGATCTGGATTCCTATATCGAGACATTGAGCTGGGCCATAGAAACCCCCTGTCCGATCTATGCAAAGATCGGCGTGGTGGTAAACGGCCGCTATGAGCAGTTGAACGCCAATATCCTGCAAATCGAAAACGAATACTACAGCACGGTACGGCCTAAACAGATTCCCTTGCGGGACGAAAAACCCACCCTTTCCTTGAGACGTAGAGGTGTGCGTTACGTGGAGTTGCGTTCCCTGGATGTCAATGCTTACGACCCATTGGGAATCAACGAGGATCAGCTGCGGTTTCTAGAGGCGCTGATGATCTTCTGCCTGCTGGTTGACAGTCCCCCCATCGGTGCCGAAGAGCGACGGGAGATCGACGAAAACGTAATTCGCAGTGCCCATCGCGGGCGTGAGCCATCCCTGGCTTTGTGGCGCAAGGGTCGGGAGATCCGTCTGCGTGACTGGGCCGTGGAGATATTCGATGCCCTGCAGGGAATCTGTGCCGCCCTGGATTCCGGTCGGGCCGGTGGGGCATATATCACCACACTGAGTCGCTTAAGGGAGTGGGTGCACGATCCCGATCGGACTCCCTCCGCGCGGATGCTCGCCGAGATGTACGAAAGAAGCGAGAGCTTTCACTATTTCGCAAAACGCATGTCGCTCAAGCATAACCGTTACTTCCGCGAGCTTGATCTGAACCCGGAACGACGCCGGCATTTCGCGGAGGCCTCGGAGGCTTCATTGCGGCGGCAGCAGGAGATCGAGACGGCTGACGACATTTCGTTCGCTGAATATCTGGCGCACTACTTCGCCCAGTAGTCTCTTTTTCTATTCTTGAAATACGTAACTGCCCGGGGCGTCGCTCAGGGGGCTGAGGCCGGCCTGCGGTACGCCCAGGGTGGGCGGCTTGACCTTGCTGCCGGAACGTTCGGCCAACCACCGCTGCCAGGCCGGCCACCAGGAGCCGTTCTGGAGAGGCGTTTGCGTCTGCCAGGTATCGGGGTCGATATAGCCGTCCCCATCCAGGTTGGTGGTGATCTGGTATTGACGCCGCGGGTGACCGGGTTCGCTGACCATGCCGGCGTTGTGGCCGCCATTGGTCAGTACAAAGGTAACCTCGCTGGCATCCGACAACAGATGGATCTTGAATACAGAGCGCCAGGGCGCCACGTGATCCTTGCTGGTGCCCACCGCAAAGATCGGTGCCCGGATGTCACTGACGCTGATGGGGCGTTCATCGACCCGGTAACGTCCCTGGGCCAGATCGTTGTTGAGGCAGATGCTGCGCAGGTATTGCGAATGCATCTTATAGGGCATGCGCGTCTGATCCGCGTTCCAGGCCATGAGGTCGTTCGGGGGGCGGCGTTGCCCGAGCAGGTAGTCGTGTACCATGCGCGACCAGATCAGGTCGTTGGAGCGCAGCAGTTGAAACGCGCCCGACATCTGGTCGGTATTCAGCACACCCCGTGCCCACATCATGCTTTCCAGAAAGTTCACCTGTCCCTCGTTGATGAACAGGTTGAGTTCGCCGGCCTCGGTGAAATCGGTCTGCGCTGCGAGTAGCGAGACGCTGGCCAGACGCTCGTCGCCATCCCGGGCCATGGCCGCCGCCGCAATGGTCAACAGCGTACCACCGAGGCAGTAGCCGACGGCATGCACGGGCTTTGCAGGGACGATCGCGTTTATCGCGTCGAGGGCTTCCATCACGCCCAGACGGCGATAGTCGTCCATGCCCAGGTCCCGATCGGCCTCGGTCGGATTGCACCAGGAGATCATGAAAACGGTATGACCCTGATCCACGAGGTATTTAACCAGGGAATTGTGCGGTGACAGATCGAGTATGTAGTACTTCATGATCCAGGCCGGCACCACCAACACGGGCTCCGGATGCACCCTGGCGGTGGATGGCGTGTATTGAATCAGCTCGACCAGCCGGTTGCGGTAGATCACCTTACCCGGGGTGATTGCCACATCCCGGCCTACTTGGAAACGTTCCACGCCCGGAGGCTTGCCGCCGCCCACCGTCCATTGCCAGTCCTCCATGAAATTTTGCCAGCCGCGCGCCAGGTTGGCTCCACCCTCGGAAACCGTAGCCTGCATCACCTCGGGGTTGGTGAGCAGTGAGTTCGACGGCGAATACACATCCAGCCACTGCCGCGTGACGAAGGCCACGATATTCTCGTCCTCTTTGCTTACACCCGGCACCCCGGTCATGGCATTGTCCCACCACTGTTGTGTCAGCAGAAAGGCTTGATAGGTCAGGTTGAAGGGCCATTGCTGCCAGGCTGCGGCGCGAAAACGCCGATCCTGAGCCAAGGGCTCGATGCAGGAGGGGCAGCTGCCTGGGCCGCCAGTGTGTTGCAGGCCGAAGATCATAAACCGGGTCAGTTTGCGCCAGGCTTTTTCCACGAGCTGGGTCTGTTTACCCGGCGAGGTGACCAAATGCAGCAGCCAGGTCATGTAGGTCATCGTCAGCACACGCGGCGCTACGCCGTGGGTGAAATGGGCCGTCAGGGCATTCGTTGTGTAATCGATGTTTTTCGCAATCTTATCGGTGATCACCGCCGGCGGCAGTCTGATGGCGGACTGCTTAACGGGTGCGCTGCGCAGGGGCGTGGTGGCCTTATCCATTTCAATCACCGTCAATCTCATGTTACATGCCCCAGTATAGACGAAATGCTGCATTGCAGCAATCTAAACCGGCACCGGTCTTGACCATACCATTACCCACATCTTCGCGATTCCGTCAGCGATCGCTTTCATTCCTCACACGGAGACACGGAGATCACGGAGAAGAAGTGAGAAAACTCCGCTGCGACGAGTTGTGGGTAAGGGCCACCGGACCTGGTCCCGCGGCGGAACAGTTTTCCAGCGCGGGTTATAATTAAAATAGAGAAGACCTGTTGAAGCTTGGTCTCTCGCAACCCGATTTTCCGAGGACTCAGCGATGGAAACTGGGATTCAGGGGCTGGTGACACCGACCAAATATTGGCATAAGCTCGAAGATGGCCGCCTGCAGTGCGATCTCTGTCCGCGTTTCTGCAGGCTCAAGGAGGGCAAGCGCGGACTGTGTTTCGTACGCGCCAACCAGGGGGGGCAGATCGTACTCACCACCTACGGTCGCTCCAGCGGTTATTGTGTGGATCCCGTTGAGAAGAAGCCGCTGAATCACTTTCTGCCCGGTACCCCGATCCTGTCGTTCGGGACCGCCGGCTGTAACCTGGCGTGCAAGTTCTGTCAGAACTGGGATATCAGCAAATCCCGGGAGATGGATACCCTGGCCGATGAGGCACCCCCGGAGACCATCGCCAGGGCGGCCCGGCAGCTTGGTTGCAGAAGTGTGGCCTACACCTACAACGACCCGGTTATCTTTCATGAATATGCCATAGACGTGGCAAGGGCCTGTCATGAAAAAGACATCAAATCCGTGGCCGTGACGGCCGGTTACGTCTGCGCCGAGCCGCGAGAGGAGTTCTATCGGTACATGGATGCCGCCAATGTGGATCTGAAGGCCTTCACCGAGCAATTCTACTGGAAACTGACGGGAGGGCATCTGCAACCGGTGCTGGATACGCTGAAATACCTCAAGCAGGAGACGGATGTATGGTTCGAGACCACGACCCTGCTGATTCCCGGCGAGAATGATTCCGAACGGGAACTCGACGAGATGACCCGATGGGTGGTGGAAGAACTGGGCCCGGACGTGCCCATGCATTTCACGGCCTTCCACCCGGATTGGAAGATGCGCGACAAACCGCCGACCCCACCGGAAACCCTGACCAGGGCGCGACGGATCGCCGTCAATAACGGGGTGCGTTACGCTTATACCGGAAACGTCTACGATGAAGCCGGGGGCAGCACCTACTGCCACGAGTGCGGCGGCAAGCTCATCGGACGCAATTGGTATGTGCTCAGTGACTGGAATCTGACCGGGGACGGAAAATGCCGATTCTGCGGGACGCCTTGCGCCGGTGTCTTCGAAGCGCGTGCCGGTACCTGGGGTGCCCGCCGCCAGCCGGTGCGGTTGAGGGACTTCGCGGCTTGATCTCTATTGCTATTGCGCGAGGAGGGCGACATGCAGACTATTCGCAGACCGGCGGTGGCCGGAATGTTTTACCCCGACGATCCCCATGAACTTCACGACATGCTGCAGGGCTTTCTGGGAGAGACCCGGCCTGCAGAGAAGGCACCGAAGGCGATTATCGCGCCCCATGCGGGGTATATCTACTCCGGTTCCATTGCGGCGACCGCTTATGCCCGGTTGGCCTTGGACCGGGACAGCATAACCCGGATTGTACTCCTCGGGCCGTCCCACCGAGTCCCGTTCCGGGGCCTGGCCTTGAGTTCGGCCGAATCCTTCCTGACCCCGCTCGGTGAGGTGCCCCTGGACCCTGGTGCGAGCGATGCCCTTGCCGACCTGCCCCAGGTCAGCGTGCTGGACGAAGCCCATGCAACGGAGCACAGCCTGGAGGTGCATGTGCCGTTTCTGCAGGAGATCCTGGATGTATTCACCCTGATTCCATTGGTGGTGGGCGAGGCCTCCACCCGGGAGGTCAGCGAGGTGCTCGAGCGCTTGTGGGGCGGCCCGGAGACGCGGTTCGTGATCAGTTCCGATCTCAGTCATTACCACGATTACCAGACCGCCCGGCGCTTGGATCAGGCCACCTCCGAGGCCATCGAGACCCTGCGGCCGGAGGACATCGGCTACGAGGACGCCTGCGGAAGAAATCCGGTCAAAGGCCTCCTGGATGTGGCCCGCAAACATGGCTTGAAATGTAAGACGCTGGACCTGAGGAATTCCGGAGACACGGCCGGACCAAGAAACCAGGTTGTCGGTTATGGGGCCTATGTCTTTCAGTAGCCGACCGCCGGTTTCGGGGCGCTTACAGTCCTTAACCCACTTCATCCATACATCCGGAAAACGGCATTTCTCGCGCGGAGACGCAGAGTCGCAGGGATAAGGGCTGTTATAATTAAGGTAAGAGGAGGTTTCATTATGAGTACGACATGGGTGGTTGCAGCAGACAGCAGTCGTGCCAGGATTCTCGCCGCGGCGAAAAGAAACGGTCCCCTGGAAGAGGTGGAGGATCTGGTACACACCGAATCCAGGCTTCAGGAACAGGACCTGAAGAGCGATACCCGGGGCCGGGCCTTTGACAGCGTTGGTCAGGGCAGGCACGCCATGGAACCGAAAAACACCGCCAAGCAACAGGAGGCCATTCGCTTCGCCAAACAGGTCTGCGATACCCTCACCTCGGCCCAGGGTGAAGGACGGTACGAAAGGCTCTACATCGTAGCGGCCCCGTCCTTTCTCGGCCTGTTGCGTGAGTGTCTGAACCCGGTGGTACAGAACAGGATCGTGGGAGAGGTCAGTAAAAATCTGGCGACCCATTCGCCCCAGGATATTCGCGGACATCTCCCGGACTATCTCTAGCCCGGTGTCTTCTGAGATGGCGCAAGAAACGGGCATAGCTCCTCTAGAACCGGAGCAACTCTATCAGGCCTGCGATCCGGAACAGATCCCATTCGATAGCACCGCCGAGAGCGAGGATCTGGATCGGATTATCGGCCAGGCCCGCGCCCTCGAGGCTATCCAATTCGGTGTGGGCATACGCCACGAGGGCTACAACCTGTACCTGGCCGGCTCCATCGGTCTGGGCAAACACACGGTTGTCAATCGGGTGCTCAAGGAACGGGCGGCTGCATTGCCGCTCCCGGATGACTGGTGCTACGTTGACAATTTTGACGAGATTCACCGGCCCCGGGCGTTGCGTCTGCCCGCGGGGCGAGGTCGGCAATTGCGCAAAGGCATGGCGCGTCTGGTCAAGGATCTGGTGACGGCGATTCCCGCCATATTCGAAGGTGAGGAATACCAGACCCGCGCGCGCGAGATAAACGACGAATATGAAGAGCGGGAGAAGCAGGCGTTTACCGCCCTGGGCGACCGCGCCCAGGAAAAAGGCATTACCCTCATCCCCACGCCCCACGGCTATACCCTGGCGCCGGTACGCCATGGCAAGCCCCTGGAGTCCGATGAGTACGACGCCTTGCCGGAGGATGAGAAACAACGCATCCGCGAGCAGATCGAGCAGCTCAAGGAAGATCTCAAGCAGACCGTGCAGAAGATCCCGGACTGGCACAAGGAGAACGAAGCCCGTTTCGAGGAACTCAACGAAGAGTTCGCAGGGATCGCGGTGGACCGGGCTATCCAGGATCTGCTGAAGGATTTTGCCGACTTTCCAGAGGTCCTGGAATACCTGACCGCCGCGCAGCGGGACGTGGTCGAGCACTTCGACGATTTTCGCCCCCGGAAGGGCGGAAAGGGCGGTGCCAAGCAGCAATCCTCATCCCAGGATCTGGCGCGTTTCGAGGTCAACGTACTGATCGACAACGCCGGGCTCGAGGGCGCTCCGATCGTCTACGAAGACAATCCGACCTACCAGAATCTGAACGGGCGGGTGGAACACCTGGCCCAGTTCGGCACCCTGTTCACCAACTTTACGCTGATCAAACCCGGGGCATTGCATCGCGCCAACGGCGGCTATCTGATTCTGGACGCGGTCAAGGTGCTCAGCAACCCCTTTGCCTGGGACCTGCTGAAGCGAATCCTGAGATCCCACGAGATCCGGATAGAATCCCTGGAACGTACACTCAGTCTGGTAAGCACCATTTCCCTGGAGCCCGAAGCCATTCCGCTGGACCTGAAAGTAGTGCTGGTGGGAGACCGTCGGCTGTACTATCTGCTCAAGGAATTCGATCCCGAATTCAGTCTCCTGTTCAAGGCCGCGGCAGATTTTTCGGAGACCTTCGATCGCAATGCGGAGAGTACGGCCTCTTACGCCCGGCTCATTGCCACCCGGACTCGTGAGCAGGGCCTGCGGCCCCTCGACCGCCAAGGCGTCGCACGCATCATCGAACACAGCGCGCGTATGGCGGAGGATGGCGAGAAGCTGTCTTTGCACATGGGCAATCTGACGGATCTCTTGCGTGAGGCGGACTACTGGGCGGGGCAAGCGCGTTGCGATCGGATCAGTGGGGAACACGTGCAACATGCCATAGAAAGCCGGATCCACCGGGCCGACCAGTACCGCGAGCGGATACACGAGGACATTCAGCGCGGCAATATCCTGATCGATACCTCGGGCGCCCGCACGGCCCAGGTAAACGGCCTGTCCGTTATTCGGCTCGGTGATTTCAGTTTCGGTCAGCCCTCACGCATCACGGCCACGGCGCGCCTCGGCGAAGGCGAAGTGATCGACATCGAACGGGAAACGGAACTTGGCGGCCCCCTCCATTCCAAGGGTGTGCTGATCCTGTCGTCCTGGCTGGCGCATCGCTATGCACCTAATATCCCGCTTTCGCTCTCGGCCAGTCTCGTCTTCGAGCAGTCCTACGGGATGGTGGAAGGCGACAGCGCTTCCCTGGCTGAATTCTGCGCCCTGCTGTCGGCGCTCTCGGGACTGCCCATCCGGCAATCGCTGGCGGTAACCGGCTCCATCAATCAGCATGGACGGGTACAGGCCATCGGTGGCGTGAATGAGAAGATCGAAGGCTTTTTCGACATCTGCCTCACGCGGGGGCTGTCGGGGGATCAGGGGGTGATCATACCCCAGGCCAACGTCAAACATCTGATGTTACGGCGTGATCTCGTGGAGGCCGCCGAATCGGGCCTGTTTCATGTCTATGCGGTGGGCGGCGTGGACGAGGCCATGACGGCGCTGACCGGGGTGGCCGCCGGGACGGAAGATGAGCAGGGCAAGTTTCCGGAAGGCACCGTCAATTATGGGGTGCGACAGCGCTTGCTGGAACTCAGCCGTCTTCGTCAGCAGTTCGAAAAGGCGGGCAAAGGTGGAAAGGATGAGCAGCCCGAAGCCTGAACAACCGGCGATCCGCCAGATCCTGGTTGCCATGGACGTCCTCAGCGACAATCTGGCGGTTCTGGAATCGGCCGCGGAACTCGCAGCCCAGTTGGAAGCCGAACTCACGGGGTTGTTCGTGGAAGATACGGACCTGCTGCGAGCCGCCGAGCTGCCCGTTTCTCTGGAAGTCATGCTGTGGAGCGCCCGCGAGCGCAACCCGACCGAAACTGAAATGGCGCGCGCCCTGCGGGCCCTGGCGGCGCGTATCCAGAAAGACCTTGAACGGGCAGCGAAGCGCGCCCGTGTCCGATGGTCCTTCAAGGTCGTTCGCGGCCCCCGTCTTCAGGTATTCATGGAGGCGGGGGCGGGGTCGGATCTGATGTTTGTGGGACCCGCGCGCTGCAGCAGGGTGCCGCGGTATTCTCCGCAACGGCCGCCGAAGAGGCTCGGCGCCGTATGCGTACTCTACACCGGGACCGCGGCGGCGCAGCGGGCTTTGTCGACGGCGATGAAGTTGGCGGATCAGAACCGCGTCCAGGTGAAGGTCTTGTTGGTTGGCACCGACGTCAAGGACATCCGGTCGACGGAGTCCGGACTGGATGAACGCCTCAAAGACCCGCGTCTCGCGGTCCGGTTCCTGGACCTTCGAGCCGGCGAAAACGACCAGGTACTGATCGACCTGCTGGGCAAGATGGAGTCGGGGGCCTTGATCATCCCGGCGGACAACCGGCTGACGCAGGATCCGATTTTGTTCCAAAGACTCCAGACCGCGGTCAACTGCCCCATCATGTTTGTCCGTTGACCCGCGGGGCGGGCAACCACAGCCCGTAGGAGCCCGCTTGCGAGCGAACGCGTTTCTTCCGCGGCGCGCATTCACCCACAAACAAA
>JAUXGQ010000434.1 GCA_030621975.1 Gammaproteobacteria bacterium
CAACGACACAGAGAAAGCCATATCGATCCTGGACGAGCACAAGGACGATCTGGCCTGCGTGCTGGTCGACCTGATGGCGCACCGTATCGGCCTGATCAAGGCCAACGATGACTATGTCCATGCCTTACGCAAATGGACACAGGACAACAACGTACTGTTGGTATGTGACGAGGTTATCACCCTGCGTGCCACCTACGGCGGCGCACAAACCAAATACCCGATCAATCCCGACCTGACTGCCATGGGCAAGGTGATCGGGGGCGGCTTCCCGGTCGGCGCAATCGCCGGCAGAGAGGACGTCATGAATGTCATGAACCCGCTCGCCGATAAAGTTCTGTTTCCACACTCAGGTACTTTCTCCGCCAACCCCATCAGTATGACCGCCGGTTTGATCACCATGCGTTTATACGACCAGTCTGCCGTCAATCGTCTCAACAGGTTGACGAAAATGGCCCGGCACCGGATTACCGAGGTTATCGAAATCGCCGGCGTCCCAGCCTGTGTCACCGGCGGTGGCTCCATGTTCCGCTTACACATGAAACCCGAGCCACCGAAAAACTACCGGGATTCATTTGCCAGTCCAGATGAAGCACGCAAGCTCAAGATCCTGCTGGATCATGCGTTTGATAACGGCATCATGCTGATCAACACCGGTTCAGGCGCCTTGTCCACGGCCATGACCGAAACGGAGATTGATACCCTGGCCCAGGTCATGCTGGAGGGCTTCAGGAAGATCAAGCAGGCTTGATCTGTTTTTCGAGGCGTCCATATATGCCCTCGATCTACTTAACCGGGGACGAACATTCTCGGATGATTCCTGATTCGTTTCAGCGCTTGGGCGAAGGCGGAGGTATTCCTCGCGGTAAGCGACCGCTTCCGTGCTGCGACCCGCCCGTTCAAGAGCAGGGGCGATAGATTTCAGCGCATCAAACCAGAAGAACGAAGCGCCGTCTGTATCAAAACAGAAATTCTTGTGTTTCAGGATACTCTGGTAGTCCGTCACGGCCGCGTCCCAGTCTTTCTGTCGCTCATGGGCTTTAGCAGAAGATTGCGCGGCAGCCAACCAAACGCGGGGTGAAAGAATGGTGCGGAACAGGGCATTGCGTGGCGGCACCAGGGTGAGGACTTCGTCAAAACGCCTGATAGCCGAATCAACCTGACCCTCCGATAGCAGAATCTCTCCCTCGATCTGCAGGATGAAAGCCTGTTTGGCCCGTTCAAGTTGCACCGGCAAATACGGATGCCAGAAATTTATGGGTGGATGCCGTGTCTCGTGCTTGATCTCTTCCCATAGATCACGTGCCTCCTGTTGCCTGCCCACCCTTGCAAGGGAGATGCCCAGCCAGCCCAGGAGCTCGACGCGCGCAATCCCCAGACTGTCTGCAGCCTGCTCCCGGATCAGCCGCTCAAACTCGTCTTGCCTTCCTGTTTGCTGGTAGATCAGCGCGCGCAAGAAACGGAACCGGGTTGCCAACTCGGTGGCATCCGTAGAGACGGCCAGATCCCGGGTTGTCTCCAGCATCGACAGTCCTTCATCCACCATTCCGTTGAAGATGTAGAAACGTGCCATCAAGCGCCTGGCTGAGATCTGGCGGGAGGCTGACAGACCAGCCACTCTCTGTTCCCGGAAATCCCTCATCTCCGCTGCGGCCAATTCCATTTCTCCCCGCATCCAATGCACGTAAACCTTGATGGACTGCACCCTTATCGAGGCGAAATCCGGGTTCAACGCCAGCACGGACGCAAACTCGGCTTCGGCTTTCTCCACGTCTCCCTCGTAGACCATATAGACCCACCCTGCATGAAAATGAGCTTGCGCAAAGTTGGGACGAAGTCGCCGGCAGGCGGCCTGGTGATCCAGCCAACCCTGGTAGTTCTCAGACCAGAGGTAATGCCAACTCAGGTAACTATGAGCCCGGTAGTCGTCCGGATACTGTTCGATAAACGCTTCCCAGCGATCGATGGTCTTGGGGATATCCCCGGCGGAGGATGCGGCAGTCGCCTGGATCATCAACCGTTCACGGAGAGTGACCTTGCCTGACAGTTCTGCCGCCTTTGCAATATCTGCGCCTGAATCCTGCGAGAGCATCGTCCGGGTAAGCCCACGGTAGAAGTAGCCAAGTGCAAAATCCGGATCCTCATTAACCGCCTGGTCAAAGAAGGTCATCGCCCGACCCCACTGGTTCTGGTCAAGGGCGGAGATTCCCCTGGAATAAAGGGTCAGGGCTTCCAGGGAATCGGTCGTTACCCGCTCCAGAGCCTGCTCCGGCGGAATGACGGCAGCCAGCGGTTCACCGAGATTGCGGCGAATATCCTCGGACAACCGGTGCATGGTGCTCAGAACATTCTCCTTGCCCTGTGCCTGGCGCTCAAAGACAGCAACGGTGTGTCCCCTGGAAGGATCGATGAGCTTCAGAGTAATGGCGTAGGTTCCACCGATCTCCCGGATACTGCCGGACACCATGGCGCGAATGCCACTATCCCGCAGGCTTATTTCGCGGCCCACTTCTTCGGTGACGAGGGTGTCGTCGGGCAGTTGCATCAGCTTAAGGGTATCGACGACCCTTCCCGGCGGCACGAAGTTGGCGTAGCGCGAGACACTCAGTCCCCGCTCGAGTTCCGTCCGGAGCGCCAGGTCAAAGACCGGGTCGCCCGTCTGATTGTCGAAGTCAGCAATGAGAACCCAGTCGCGCTCACCGAACTCGAAGTCAGGCGGGCGATGTGAGAGCCAAAACCCCAGGACGAAGGCGCCGGAAACGAGCAACAGCACGGAAAAGACCGCAAAGATACGCCAGTTGCGTGTGCGACCGGTGATTGCCTCGATGGGAACGGCCGCTGACGGAGAGCCCACGACTGACACCACAGGGCCGGCATCATCCTCCACTACCAGCATGCTCACAACCGTTAGATCGTCTAATTCATGCTCGCAACCTTCATCTCTTATCGTTTCAGTCACATCGGCAATAAACCGATAACCGGCACGATGCACGGTCTGAATGAAAATGGGGTGCTTCGAATCGTCCCCCAGCAGCTCGCGCAGCTCACGAACGCACTGCATCAGGGCATTCTCGGTGACCATCGTATCGGGCCAGAGCGCATCCAGCAGTTCATTCTTTGTGACAAGGTGGCCCCGGCGCTCCACCAGGTAGAAAAGCATATCGAGGGTTTTTGGCCGGAGGTGGACC
>JAUXGQ010000430.1 GCA_030621975.1 Gammaproteobacteria bacterium
ACCCGGGTTAAACCCATACCTGATTACCTACGTGCCTCAGCTATCCCCCAGGGCAACGGGTGCAACCCGTCGCCTGCGCCCAAGAAATGGTAGGATTGCTCAAGATTTACAGGTCTTTCGTACAATGTATTCCTGTAAATCCTGAAAAATCATGTTAATCCTGTCTAATAAAGCGTTATCTACCGATCAACATAGAAAAGGCAACGGAGTCATGGAACGGATACTGCCAACGTCTGGACGTCGCGGAGGTTCGCCCCGACCAACGCATCTCTTTTTCAAGATCCCGATATTCCTCTTGGCCCTCGTTATTGCGGGTTGCGCCGAAACAAGCAAATTCCAAAGGGCTGACCAGGGATCGACGCCTCCAGCCGCCGCGCAGGTTCTCTTGATGGAGCCCGACGTGCAGCTCAGCGAACTCACCGCCGGTGGCCTGGAAGAGCCGCGCGCCGACTGGACGGACATCGCCAGGAAAAACATCGCAAAGGCCCTGGCTGAAACGCTGCACAGAAGACAGGACACCCTGCTCAGGTACCAATCGCCCAAGGACGACTGGGAGAAACTACATCTGCATACACAACTCGTCAAACTCCACGAGGCCGTGGGTGAGTCGATTCTAATCCATAAATACACCCCGGCGTATCAACTGCCCACCAAAACCGGAAAGCTGGATTGGTCCTTGGGCAAAAATACCTCCAGCCTGCATGAAGAGTACGGCGCCGATTACGCCCTGTTCATTTATATTCGGGATAGTTACGCAAGTTCGGGACGCGCTGCGGCGATCGTCGTGGCGGCGCTGCTTGGCGTAGGCCTTCCTGGCGGACTTCAAGTAGGGTTTGCATCCCTTGTGGATTTGCGCAGCGGCCAGGTGGTCTGGTTCAACCGATTGCTGCGTGGAACCGGCGATCTGCGGACCCTTTCGCCGGCAATGGAAGCGATTGGGGCACTCTTGGAAGGCGTTCCCCTGTAATGGACTGCAAAAGACTCTTGCTCACGGCCCTGCTGGGCCTTGTCTGCGCATCCTGCGCCACCCCCACCCCCCGGGGAAGCCCGGGCGCGTTGGAAGACGTACAACCGGGGCACCGCCCGACGGCCACCTCGGATGAGGCCGGCTTATGGATGTACATGGAGCGCATGGAGCAGCGCCTGCGCACATCCGGGCGCATCGTCACGGATGCCGGACTCAATGAGTACGTTCGCGGCATCCTCTGCAAACTGTTTCCCAGCTATTGTAAGGATATTCGGTTTTACATCGTGGAGACGCCGCACTTCAATGCCAGCATGGCGCCCAACGGCTTTATGCAGATCTGGACGGGGCTGCTTCTGCGTGCGGAAAACGAGGCCCAGCTGGCCTATATACTCGGCCATGAGTTTGGCCATTACGTGCGTCGCCACAGCGTGCAGCAGTGGCGATCGGTCCGCAAGACCACCGATGCCCTGACCTTTTTCAATCTGGGGGCGGGCGCTGCCGGTGTGGGATACGTAGGTAACATTGCACAGCTGGCCGCGCTGGCCAGTATCATGGCGTTTTCCCGGGACCAGGAGCGTGAAGCCGATACTATCGGTTTCGAGCTGATGGTCCGGGCGGACTACGATTCAACCGAGGCAGCGCGCACTTGGGAGGCGCTTATTGCGGAGCGGGATGCCGCCGATGCGCCGGAGCAGTTCATATTCTTCTCCACTCACCCGGCGACCGAGGATCGCGTGAAGACCTTGAAACAGCGTACGGCAAATCTCAAGGTAACGGGGAATCCCATCAAAGGACGGGAGCCGTATCTCAGCGCCATTCGCCCGTTTCGCGCCGCCTGGCTGCGCGGTGAATTATACAAGCACGATTTTTCCGCCACGCAAGTGCTGCTCGATCGCTTGATCGCGGTCGGCGATAACCCGGGAGAACTCTATTTCTTTCGGGGAGAGTTGAACCGGATACGGGGTGAAGAGGGAGACGCCGAGAGGGCAATCTCAAACTACCATCGAGCGTTGGAAACGCTCGATGCACCCGCCGAAACCAGCCGCTCCATGGGTCTTGTGTTCTGGCGGTCCGGTCGGGCTGAAGAGGCGAGGGCGGCTTTCCAGCGTTATCTGGGCGCCCGCGTGGATGCGCCTGATCGGGAAATGGTGGAGTCATACGTAAAGGAGTTGGAGTGAGCTCAAGATGAAAAGATACTTTTGGCTTTGCGTTGCAGTTTTGTCCATCACGGCCTGTGCCCATTACACACTGGTCCAACCGCAGCGACGGACCGTCGGCGACCTCTACACGGTAGAGCCCCAGAGACCCTGGAACCGCTCCCTGGAAGGAAAAGTCGAAGTATGGACGGTAGACGGTCCTCTGCTCGACGCAGTGCGATTCATTAGCGGTCTCGAGGATGGACAAACGCTCATAGACGTAGGCGGCAAAGACCCCAAGATGCCCCGCTTCAGAGCTCACATGACCGCGACCGAGGTCCTGGAGTTCTTCGTGGGAAGCGTAAGGTCCATCGCTGGCGATACGGATACGGCCATGATCGCGCGGGGCTGGGTCCCCTCTGCCGGGGTTCGTGCGGCGAACATCAATGCCTCGACGCTGGAAGTGACCAACCTCAGGCCAGCCAGATTTGGCGAGCTTTCCGGTTTCCGGTTCAACATTGACTTTTTGTCCAGGGAGGGTCTGGAAAGAGCGGGTATGGTGATCGGGACGATCCACGAAGAGAAGCTGTACCTGATCGTCTACACCGCTGTCCGTGAATACTATTTCCCGCGCTATAAAGGGGACGTGGAGCAGATATTCGCATCGATCAGGGTAAAATCCTGACTCGTTGCCCGGTTTAGACTTGGGTCTGTTGAAATCTCTAAATAGCCCCGGGTATCGGTGTCGATTCGTATCCTCTTGAGGCCTTTTTTGGGTTATCATCCATGCGTTAGCGCAGGCCGGTCAACGAAAATAACACCCCCCGGTCCTGAAAGTCGAACAAGAAACCACCGATCTCGCCCCCCCAGCAGCAATGACCCGCGGCATCCATCTCAAACGACTAAGCATGGAAGACCTGATGGCCCTGGGACTCCCGGAAAGCGCGTTGCGTAGCTCAGAGTCCCCGGACCTTGCCCGGGAAACACCGCCCGGTTCGACGTCGGGGTTTCCCGCCGAACTGGCCCAGGAGGCAAGCGAAGAACTTCAGGCCGTGTTGACGCTGCTTGAGGAAGCCCTGGAGGCCGTGGGTGCGAACCCAGGCGAGGCTGCGCCGCGCAGGT
>JAUXGQ010000107.1 GCA_030621975.1 Gammaproteobacteria bacterium
ATTAACACCCTCTCCCTATAGCATCCACCGCCATTGAAACACCGTTTACTTACTGTTGAACACTCGCTTCAGTCTCTGAGCGCAGAGCCTGCCCCGGACTTGATCCGGGGTCATCGAGGACCGGCGTTCAGCCGGTGATCGATCTTGCGGCTCATCAAACGTTTTGGGCTTGTTGCCCTTGCCAGACACAGCCGCTCCAACTTCTTGCGTTCATCCGCCCTCGCCGCCACCCCGGCATGCAGCGAGAACCCGGCCACCTTGCCCACTCCATCATCGTACGGCTCATCGCAGACCGGCAAGCTCTGCAGGGTGAACACCTTGCGGCCCTGCTGCGGCCCCACAGCGATCCGATAGGTGATCGAGTAGCCCAAGAGCTTGATCCATCGGGCCTGCTTCTACGGCCTCCCCAGCCAGATAGCTGCTCTGCGGCCACCACCGGCAAGAAGCGTGCATTAAAAAAAATAGCCACGGAATCCGCAGAAATCCCGAAAACAATCAACGGTGATACCGACGTCCTGTTCACCCCAGTGCGGCGGTCAGCGCCTCTAAAAACGCCTGATTCTCGTCGGGCGTACCAACGGTCACCCGCAGGCAGTCCCGCAGCAGGGGATGGGCGCCGTGGAGATTCTTCACCAGCACGCCCGCGGATTTCAAAGACGCGTGCACGGGGCTGGCGCGGCCTTCGGCAAGCCGCAGCAGGATGAAGTTGGCCGCGCTCGGAAAGGCGGTGACCCCCGAAAGCCCTGCCAGCCGACCGAACAGAGCTTGCCGGGACCCACGAATCGCTCGGGTCTGTTCGTCGAATACGTCCTGGTGGCTCAACGCGAATTCGGCGCTGAGCTGCGTCAGCGTGTTGATGTTATAGGGTAGACGGGTTTTTTCTATCTCGGACATCCAGGCGCTTGGGCCGGCCAGCAATCCGAGGCGCAACCCCGCCAGGCCCATCTTCGAGAGGGTTCGCAACACCAGCAGATTGCCGAACTGACCGACCCGGTGCATAAAACTGGCGTCCGTAAAGGGCGCATAGGCCTCGTCGACCACCACCAGACCCGGCGCCGCTTCGATCACCCGCACCAGGTCCGCTTCATCGAACAGATTCCCGGTGGGATTGTTCGGATAGGCGAGAAACACCACGGCGGGCCGATGCCGCTCGATGGCCGCCAGCAGGGCTGGCGCATCCAGACTGAAATCCTCCGCCTTCAGGGCCACGGCTTCGTAGCGCATACCGGTAAAGACGGCAATCATGCGATACATGACGAAGCCCGGCTCCACCGACAGCAGTACCTGCCCCAGGCGGGCCAGGGTCATGGCTATCATCTGGATCAGTTCATCGGAGCCGTTGCCCAGTATGATCTCGGCCGCGGCCGGGACGGACATATTTACCCGCAGCCGCTGTTTCAACTCCGCGGCACGGGGGTCTGGATAGCGGTTGACATCCACGTTGTGCAAACGCTTCAGCCAGGCCTGGCGAAGCCCCTCGGGCCAGGTATAGGGATTTTCCATGGCGTCCAGTTTGATCAGACCCCGGGCATCGGGCACCGGATACGCCGATAAGGCGCAGATCTCCGGACGCACCCAGTCGGTTACGGCGGGATTATTCTGCCTCATAGTTCAGTACCCCAACCCATGGGCATCCAGCCCGCATATCTCACGGATTAACCACAGAGGACACAGAGAGCACAGAGAAAAACACCTCTAGAAATTTGATTCTCTGTGTCCTCTGTGCCCTCTGTGGTTATTATTTCTGACAGGATTTCTGCGCATCATCTCCCCGGTACTCCGCTGATCGGGCGTGCGCCGTCAGCCCTTCGCCCCGCGCCAGCACCGAAGCCAGGTCCGCCAGTCGGGCGGCGCCCTGCTCGGAGGCCAGAATCAGGCTGGAACGTTTCTGGAAGTCGTAGACCCCCAGCGGCGAGGAAAAGCGTGCGGTGCGAGAGGTGGGCAGTACATGGTTGGGGCCCGCGCAGTAGTCACCCAGCGCCTCGGCCGTATAGCGGCCCATGAATATCGCCCCGGCGTGACGGATCTTTGTCACCAGGGCCTGGGGGTCCGCCACCGACAGCTCCAGATGTTCCGGCGCAATCGCATTGGCGATCTCCGCCGCCTCGTCCAGATCCTGCACCTGAATCAATGCCCCCCGTTCCTTGAGCGCGCTCGCTATAATCCCATTACGCTCCATCTCCGGCAACAGTCGCTCGATGCTGGCCTTTACCGCGTCGATAAACCCGGCGTCGGGGGAAACCAGGATGGACTGGGCATCCTCATCGTGTTCGGCCTGGGAGAACAGGTCCATGGCGATCCAGTCCGGATCCGTCTGCCCATCGCACACCACGAGGATCTCCGAGGGCCCCGCTACCATATCGATACCGACCTGGCCGAACACGGCGCGTTTGGCGGTCGCCACGTAGATGTTCCCGGGCCCGACGATCTTGTCCACCGGAGGCAGGCTTGCGGTGCCGTAGGCCAGGGCCGCCACCGCCTGGGCCCCGCCCACCGCGAGTATGCGGTCGACACCGGAAATATGAGCCGCGGCAAGCACCAGTTCGTTGAGCTCGCCCCCGGGCGTGGGGACTACCATAATCAGTTCCGGCACCCCCGCCACCTTGGCGGGCACCGCATTCATCAGCACCGACGACGGATAGGCGGCCTTGCCGCCCGGAACATACAGGCCGACCCGATCCAGGGGCGTCACCTGCTGACCCAACAGGGTCCCGTCGTCCTCGGTGTATTGCCAGGGCTGGATCTTCTGGTGTTCCGCATAGGCGCGGATGCGCCCGGCGGCGGCTTCCAGGGCGTTGCGCTGATCCGCAGACACGACCTGCCAGGCCTGCTCCAGGCGCTTCAGGGGTATATCGAGTGCAGCTGCGTCCTCGACCTCCCAAGCGTCGAAGCGCCGGGTATACTCCACCAGCGCCTGGTCGCCCCGTTGGCGAATATCGCTGATGATGTCGGCGACGGTCTGCTGAACCTGGGCATCGGATACGGAATCCCAGGCCAGCAAGGCGTCCAGGCGCTTTGAAAAATCCTCGTCGCTCGTCGATAGATGTCGTATTTCCAGCATGGATACCTGACTCCGAAAATGTAGGCTGGGGCTTGCCCCGGCTTTGCTCCTACTGGCCCGCAGGACAAAGAGCTGGGGCGAGCCCTAAGCGTAGATACGCAGCTTAATTGGTCGCGGATCCGGCGTCCACGGCTTCGCGCATTGCGCCGATCAGGCTCATTATGCTGGGATGCTTCATCTTCCAGGATGCCTTGTTGACCACCAGACGCGAGCTGATGTCGCAGATGTGCTCCAAGGGTTCCAGACCGTTGGCCTTCAGGGTGTTGCCGCTCTCCACCAGATCTACGATCAGGTCGGAGAGCCCTATCAGAGGAGCCAACTCCATGGAGCCGTAGAGTTTGATGATTTCGACCTGCTTGCCCTGGGCCGCGAAATAGCGCTGCGCGCTGTTGACGTATTTGGTGGCGATACGCAAACGCCCTGCGCCGGTTTGTGCCCCTTTTACGCCGGCGACCATCAATCGGCAGCGGGCAATTCCCAGATCCAGCGGCTCGTACAACCCCTCACCGCCGTGTTCCATGAGCACGTCCTTACCGGAAACGCCTACATCGGCGGCCCCGTGCTGGACGTAGGTCGGCACGTCGGTGGCCCGAATAATGACCAGTTTCACCTGGGGCTGGTTGGTTTCCAGAATCAGTTTGCGGCTGGTCTCGGGGTCGTCCGCGGGGGTGATTCCCGCATGGGCCAGTAACGGCAGGGTCTCACGAAAGATACGGCCCTTGGAAAGGGCGAGGGTGATGGGGGTGTCAAATTGCATGGGGGTCCATTGCCCTCGTCAGCGCCACCGTCGGGGCTTGCGTCTCTTCCCGCGAGCCCCGACCTTTTTTTTCGGGGCCGGGGCCGGGGTCGCGCCCTTGTCATCCGGGTCCAGGGGCAGCAGATCAAGGACGTTGCTCACCCGTGCAATATTCCTGATCGAATCCGGAATATGCCTGAAACGCACCGCCCGCTGCCGGCGCCGCCCCTCGTCCAGCCATTCCAGCAAGAGCACCAGTCCCGCGCTGTTCGCCCGGGTCACCCCGCTCAGGTCGACGATCAGATCGGACTGGCCGGAATCCAGTTGCCGGGCCCTGGCCAGGAGTCCGGGGACCGTCTCGAAGCTCAGTTCGCCGACAACCTGCCAGACGCCCCTGGCCGCAACGCTGATATCGGTCTCGGTCATCTTATTCCGAGATCGGGCGGCATCGGGAACACCAGGGTAAACCACAAAGCTGGAGATGGGTTATTCGGCATCGAACTCTTCGGCCTTATTGAACAGGAACTGGCCGATGATGTCTTCCAGCACCAGTGCCGATTGGGTCAGGGAAATCTGGCTGCCTTGCTCGAGAAACCGATCGTTGCCCCCCGGATCCAGGCCAACGTACTGCTCGCCCAGAAGCCCGGCGGTGAATATCTTGGCGAAGGTGTCGTCGGGAATCGTATCATACCCGGCTTCGATCTGCAGGGTGACCACCGCCTCGTAGGTCTCCTTGTCGAACATGATCGCCTTCACACGCCCGACCCGGACCCCCGCCATGGTCACCGGAGCACGCACCTTCAAACTCCCGATATTGTCGAATCTGGCCAGTACGTCGTATCCGTCGTCTGCGTTCAGACTGCTCAGATTGCTCACCTGCATGGCGAGAAAAAACAGGGCAACGGTGCCCGCGGCCATGAATGCCCCCACGGCAACTTCAATCACTTTCGAGCGTGCCATGTATCAGTCTCCAAACATCAATGCCGTCAATACGAAATCCAGACTCAGTACCGCCAACGCGGAATGGACCACGGTACGGGTGGTGGCCCGGCTGACCCCTGCCGAGGTAGGTACTGCGTCATAGCCCTGAAACAGGGCAATCCAGGTACAGACCACGCCGAATACGACACTCTTGATCACCCCGTTGTAGATGTCCTCGTGCAGATCGACCTTGGCCTGCATCTGGGACCAGAAGGCGCCATCGTCCACGCCCAGGAGGCCGACTCCTACCAGATAGCCGCCCAGCACCCCCACGGAGCTGAACAGGGCCGCCAGCAGCGGCATGGAAAGGAATCCCGCAAAGAACCTCGGCGTCAGGATCCTCTTGACCGGGTCCACCGCCATCATTTCCAGACCGGAAAGCTGCTCCGTGGCTTTCATGAGCCCGATCTCCGCGGTCAGGGCGGAACCGGCACGCCCCGCGAACAGCAAAGCGGTCACCACCGGGCCCAGTTCCCGCACCAGGGACGCGGCAACCACTACGCCGAGGCTTTCTTCGGCTCCGAACTGGGAAAGGGTGTAATGACCCTGAAGACTCAGTACCATGCCCACGAACAGCCCCGACACGGTGATGATCAATACCGACAACACGCCCACCGAGAACATCTGGGCGATCAGCAGGTTCGGGCGCCGCAACAGACTCGGAGACCCGGCCAGAATCGCCCACAGCAGGAGATGCCCGCGACCCAGACGTTCCAGGATGCCCAGTCCGGTACGACCCAGGCGCGCCAGTTGCTCAATCATATCCCTGACGGCTCATTGCGGCAGCAGATCCTGCTCCAGGCCGGGAGCCGGATAATGAAAATGGACCGGCCCGTCCGGCAGGCCGCGCATGAACTGCTGCACCCATGGGGAGCGCGATCCCGACAGGGCCTCGGGCGAACCCCGCTCCACCACCTTGCCCCCGGAGATCATGTAGATGTAGTCGGCGATCTGGGCGGTCTCGGCGACGTCGTGGGATACCAGGATGCTGGAGATCTGACTGGCGTCGTTGAGTTGCCTGATCAGCTTCATCAGCACCCCCATAGAGATGGGATCCTGGCCCGTAAAGGGCTCGTCATACATGACCATCATCGGATCCAGGACCATCGCCCGTGCCAAAGCCACACGCCGGGCCATGCCGCCGGACAACTCGCTGGGCATCAGCTCCCGAGCGCCGCGCAGACCCACCGCCTCCAGCTTCAGCAGCACCAGTTTGCGGAGCATGGATTCCGGCAGGCGCGTGTGCTCACGCAGGGGATAGGCCACATTGTCGAACACATTGATATCGGTCAGCAAGGCACCGGTTTGAAACAGCATGCCCATGCGCATGCGCAACCGGTACAGTTGCTTCAGGCTGAGGGCCTGGATGTTCTCGCCGTCGACCTCCACGCTGCCGGCATCCGGGCGCAACTGACCGCCAATGAGCTTCAGCAGGGTCGTCTTGCCCGTCCCGCTGGGCCCCATGATGGCGGTCACCTTGCCC
>JAUXGQ010000022.1 GCA_030621975.1 Gammaproteobacteria bacterium
AATGTGATGTATATCACCACTCTCTTCAAGGTGCCAAAGGGGTAAATACGTGTTGGCTGATGCTGACATAAGGTAGCTTAAAGCTGTTAATGAAATACCAAGAGAGTTAACAGAGCTTGTATTTAATATATTGATTTTATCCTCAATGCTTTGTTCAGCAGAATGTGCAGGTATTGCAAAGATGAGAATAATTAAAAATGATAATATTTTGATTTGCATGTAATTTCCTTTTTAAACATAACGTTGAGTGGAAGGCGGAATCCCGTGTTTAAACACAGGACTCCGCCGTCTACCCCACGCACAAACATTGATACTTCGATTTCTATAAAATTCATGAAAAAATAACAATAGGTGATTTTTCATGATGTTACAACCTGCGTTGCTGCGAAGATCCGTGGATATGCGGCGCAGCGCCGTAATATAGCACGGCGCGTTGCCGCCCATCTCCGCACCCCCGGAAAAACTTGGACTGGCGTTTTCTATTCCGGCCCGCTGCCGAGCCTGCTAACGCGGTTCTTGCTTGGTATGCAGCGAGCTTTCACACTACCAGCAGCCGTGAGAATGCCCCGTGTCAGGCGTGGCTTGTTGGCTTTTCACGCCTTGCACCTCTTTCTTGGGCGCGAGGAACGCTAAGTGTCGAAAGAAGTACTTGGAGTTGTCCCAGCGGTAAAGGTGTGGACGGAACCGGAGGACGAGATTCACGCCGGATCGCCAGCAGGTTGTCAATGTAACGTTGTTCCTCACGATAAGACACGCCCCTCTTCGGCCCCTGCTAGCCGCGCCTGACACCGCTTCACCCAGCTTCACCGAGCATGTTACTCTGGGTCCCCTGACGCCGCCGTGAGAGGTCCGGGCTAAGGGCTCGCTTCAAAGGTTAACAACTCCATGGTAGTCAAAAGGAAGGGCCTGATTCTCTTACTGGTAAAAAAAGGCGGTGTGGACCGCTACAAGGCGGATCAGGCGGACCTCGCCTGGCGGGTGGCAAGGGCCGAGTTTGCAACCGCCCGGGCGGCCCTCACCCGGACCGAGAAACGGCTGGAAGAGGCGATGCTGGGGCCCGAGCGCGTCCGCGCCAAGGAGAGCGAGGTGGCGGCCGCGACCGCGCAACTCGCCCGGGCGGAGGCGCAACTGGCCGAGGTGCAAAGCGTCCTGGACGAGAATCCCGAGCACCGTCTGAGCCCGGGCCTGCCCGCCGATGCCGTCATCCGCTGGAAGGAGGATGCCCCATGGGAGAGGCCGCGCTGGTGAACGAGGCGCTTGCCGAGCCGGTGCTGCGGGTGCGGGGATTTTGCAAACGCTACCGCCGACGTTCCGCGGTGGAGGGAGTCGATCTGACCTGTGCCCGCGGCGAGATCTATGGCCTGATCGGTCCGGACGGCGCCGGCAAGAGCAGCCTGATGAAGGCGCTGGCCGGTGTGCTCGCCTTCGAGGCGGGCCGGATCGAGGTCTTTGGGGTCAATATCGATTCCGAGCGGGCCGCGGAGAAGGTCAAGGACCGCATCGGCTTCATGCCCCAGGGACTGGGCCTGAACCTTTATCCCGAGTTGACGGTGGAAGAGAACGTCGATTTCTTTGCCCAGCTTCGCCAGGTTCCGGCGCCGGCGCTGGCCGAACGCAAACAGCGCCTGCTCAAGATCACGCGGCTGGCGGCTTTCCGGGCGCGCCCCATGAAACAGCTCTCCGGCGGCATGAAACAGAAGCTGGGGCTGGTATGCACCCTGATCCACGAGCCCGCCCTGCTGATCCTGGACGAGCCTACCACCGGGGTGGACCCGGTCTCGCGCCGGGACTTCTGGGCCATTCTGACCGGGCTGCTGCGAGAACGCGGAATCACCGCGCTGATCTCCACCGCCTACCTGGACGAGGCGAGCCGCTTTCACCGTCTGTCCCTGCTCTACCAGGGCCGACTCCTGGACCAGGGTACCCCGGAGCAGATCCTGGCGCGCACGCCGGGCAGCCTCATAGAGTTCGAAGCAATGGACGCGGGACGGATCCTGTCCCGCCTGCGGGAGACCTTCGCGCAGGTCGAAGGCTATGGGGCCCGGATGCGGGTCTTCGTCCCGGGGTGTGAGCCGGCGCAGGCGAAGATCGCAGTAACCCGAGCCCTCGACGGGCAGTTCAAGGCGCCACTGAGGAGCGCTGAACCGGAACTCGAGGACGCCTTCATCGCCCTGCTGAACGAGCGGGGGCTTGTCGCGGATGACACCCGGCTCCGGTTACCCACCGATCCGGGGCCTGTCAGCGACCATCAAGGCCAGGCGGTCATCGAGGCGCGGGGGCTTTGCCGCGACTTCGGAGACTTTCGCGCCGTCGACCAGGTGAGCTTTCGGGTGCGCCGGGGCGGGATCTTCGGGCTGCTGGGGGCCAATGGGGCGGGCAAGACCACCGTGATCAAGCTGCTGACCGGCATCCTGCACCCAAGCGACGGCAGCGGCCGGGTCGCCGATGCGGACATGCGCGGCGCGGGTCAGACCATCAAGGCCCGCATCGGCTATATGTCCCAGGCCTTCTCCCTCTACCAGGACCTGAGCGCCCTGGAGAACATCCGCCTGTACGCCGGCATCTACGGCCTGGACCGAAAAACCACCGCCGAGCGCACCGCCTGGGTGATCGCGATGGCCGGGCTCGGGGGTTTCGAGAACACCCTGGCGGGTCAACTACCCCTGGGTGTGCGCCAGCGTCTGGCCCTGGGCTGCGCCCTGGTGCACCGGCCGCGGGTGCTGTTCCTGGACGAACCCACCTCCGGGGTCGACCCCATCGGCCGGCGCCGCTTCTGGGAGATACTCTTCCATCTCTCCCGCCGCGACGGCGTGACCATACTGCTGACCACCCATTACATGAGCGAAGCCGAACACTGCGACCAGCTCG
Organism: Gammaproteobacteria bacterium; assembly: GCA_030621975.1. Lineage (GTDB taxonomy): Bacteria > Pseudomonadota > Gammaproteobacteria > Chromatiales > Chromatiaceae > JAUXGQ01. The sequence goes on from JAUXGQ010000022.1 coordinate 2,869, forward strand.
CGCTGATGCATGCGGGACGCATCGTTGCCGACGCGTCCCCGCAGGCCATGATCCTGGCCCTGCAGGCCGAGGCCGGACAGCTATTGGAACTGGAGGTGGAGCGCCCGCTCGAGGCCCTGGCGCTGCTGGAGCACCGGTTCGAGGGCGTGGGCCTGTTCGGGCGTCGCATTCATCTCTTCGCCAGTTCGCCGGACGCAGCCGAAGCGACCATCCGGACCCTGATGCAGGGCGCGGGCATTCGCCTCACCGCCCTGCGGGCTCGCACCCCGGCCATGGAGGACGTGTTCGTCTACCGGGTACTCGCCCTCGAACGGGGACAAGGCGCCCCATGAAGCTCGCACGGGTGCGCACAATCGCCTGCAAAGAATGGCGGGAGATCCTGCGCGACCGGCTCTTTTTCACCACCGCCTTCGTGGTCCCGCTGCTGATCATGCTGGTGCTGGGCTATGGCCTGTCCCTGGACGTGGAGAACATCCCGTTTGCCGTCGTGGATCATGACAGGAGCGCGCTGAGCCGGGATTATGTGCACCGCTTCAGCGATTCCCGTTACTTCGACTTCCGGGGTTACGCGACCAGCGAGCGGGCGCTGGACCCCCTGCTCGCGGACAGCCGCATCCGCCTCGCGCTGATCATCCCGGCGCAGTTTCAGGAACGGCTGCTGGCAGACCGTCCGGTGGCGGTGCAGGCGCTCATCGACGGCATATTTCCGTTCCGCGCCCAGACCACCAAGGGCTATCTGAGCGCCATCAACGGGCAGCTCAATCGGGAACTGCTGAGCGACTATCTGGCCCGCACCCGGGGGCTGACGCCGGAGCGGGCCGCCGAATTGATCTCGCCGGTGCGCCTGCAGCAGCGCTATCTCTACAACCAGGCCATCGAGAGCGACTGGTCCATGGCCTCGGGGCTGTTGACCCTGGTGCTGATGGTCTCACCCGCCTTCCTCACGGCACTCGGGGTGGTGCGGGAAAAGGAAAGCGGCTCCATCTACAACATCTACGCCTCCACCGTCAGCCGCGGCGAGTTCATCCTGGGCAAGCTGACCCCCTATGTGGGCGTCTCCGCTTTCAACATCCTGATCGTCTGGTGGGTGGCGACTGAGGCATTCGGCGCCCCGTTCAAGGGCGACCCCCTGTTCTTTTTCCTGGCTTCCCTGATCTATGTCATCTGTACCGCCGGCATCGGGCTGCTGGTTTCCATCCTGGTGCGCACCCAGGTGGCCGCCGTCCTGGTAACCATGGTGATCACCTTTATCCCGGCCATGCTCTACTCGGGGCTGCTGGTCCCCCTCGAATCCATGGGCCCCGCCGCCCGCAGCGAGGCCTATCTGTTTCCACCGGTCTATTTTCTGCAGATCGCCTGGGGCAGCTTCCTGAAGGGGCTGGGGATCGACGCCCTGTGGTTCCAGGTGGCGGTGCTCGCCGGCTACGCGGCCCTGCTTTGGACGGTGGGCCTGTTCGCCTTTAGCAAGCGGCCGCGCCGATGACAAGCCCGCGCTCATTGCCGATGGGGCTCTGGTGGCGGCGTCTGTGGGTCATGACCGCCAAAGAGCTGCTGCAGCTTTCCCGGGACCCGGTGCTGTTGATCATCATCGCCTGGTTCTTCACCGCCGACATCTATATCATCGGCTCCGGCGTCTCCATGGAGCTGCGCAATGCCACCCTGAGGGTCATCGACGCTGACCACAGCGCCGCCTCCCGGGAGCTGATCCACCGTTTCCGCCCTCCCCACTTCCGGTTGCAGGGGGAGATCTTCGCGCACCAGGAAGGCACCCGTCTGCTCGATGCCGGGGAAAGCATGCTGGTGCTCGAGATCCCGGCGCATTTCGAGCGTGACCTGCAGGCGGGCCGGTCCGTGGATGTGCAGCTCCAGGTGGATACCAGCAACACGGTGCTCGGCACCCTTGCCACCGGCTACGCCAGCCGCATCGTCGCCGGCTTCTCCGAAGACCGGGTCAGACGGGAGCTGGGTCTTACCGATCAGCAGCTGGCGGCCGTGCCCCGCATCGAAGAGCGACAACGGGTCTGGTACAACCCCAACCAGACCGACCCCTGGTTCATGGCAATCTCGGAGCTGATGACCGTCGTCACCATGCTGTCGCTGATGCTGCCCGCCGCCGCGACCGTGCGAGAAAAAGAACGGGGTACCATCGAGCAACTGATGGTCTCCCCCCTCAGTCCGTTCCAGATACTGTTCCCCAAGGTGATCGCCATGACCCTGGCGATCCTGGGCGGCACGGCGGTCGCTGTGTTTCTGATCCTGATACCGGTGTTCCAGATCCCCATCAAGGGCAGCCTGGGGCTGTTCTTCGCCATAACTGCCGTCTACGTGCTGGCCACCTCCGGCCTGGGGCTGTTCATCGCCACCCTGAGCCGCAACCTGGGCCAGGTGAGTATGCTGGTGATCGTGGTGCTGCTGCCCATGCTGCTGCTTTCGGGCTCCTGGACCCCGCCGGAGGCCATGCCGGAGCCGCTGCGCGCCGCCATGGTGATCTCGCCCTTGTACTACTACATAGAGCTCGGCTACGGCATCCTGCTCAAAGGCGCAGGCCTGGATGTGCTCTGGGATTCACTGCTGGGCCTTGCGGTGCTCGGCAGTGTGATCTTCAGTTTCGGGGTGTGGCGTTTTCGGCGTCAGTTGGGTTGAGCGGCAGGGTGGGGCAACCGTCGATATCCCAGCCGTGATCCAGATGGCCAACCCCGAAACTCATCCGAGGCTTCTGAATGCACCCGTTAGGTCTTTGCAATACGCCGACGTTGTTTGGCGACGATCTGCTCGATGCGCTGTCGGCCATGGATTTCAGGGAAAAGGGCTTTTATTCTTGCTACACTCGAACGCGAGCAGTTGCGAACTGTCGCCGATCGCATTGGGCCGGAGATCGCCGATATCACCCAAGGCATACTTGAAATCCAGCCCCGGGGGCGAAGCGAGGTAAATAAATGGCGTAGACGGATCGTTTGTTTAGCCTTCTGACGATCCTGCACTATGCTTCGGAAAGAGTGAACGCTCGGAAAAGCGGCAAGCCAAGGAGAACGCAGATCATGAAATTGATATTCGTACATGGATGGAGTGTTACCCATACGAACACCTACGGTGATCTACCCGAGAGTATCGCCGCGCGCGCCGCCGCGCTTGGCCTGCAGATAGATATCGCCCACATCTACCTGGGCAAATACATCAGTTTCGATGATGAGGTGACGGTGGATGATATCGCCAGGGCCTTGAACTTTGCCCTCGGGGAGCTTGCGGGGAATGGAGACGTGATACAACCGTTTTCCTGCATCACCCACTCCACCGGCGGCCCCATCGTTCGCCACTGGGTGGAAAAGTACTATGGGTCCAGTGGTCTCTCCAATCTACCGTTGAACCACCTGGTGATGCTGGCACCGGCGAACCACGGCTCCAGCCTTGCCATTCTCGGCAAGGAACGGGTGGGGCGTCTCAAGGCCTGGTTCAGCGGCGTGGAGCCGGGACAAAGGGTGCTGGACTGGTTGTGTCTGGGCAGCGAGGGTCAGTGGACGCTCAATGAAGCTTACCTGCGCTACGCGCCCGCGCGACATGGGTTCTACCCCTTCGTGTTGAGCGGGCAGGGAATCGATACAAGTTTCTACGACTTCCTGAACAGCTATCTGGTCGAAAACGGCAGTGACGGCGTAGTGCGCGTGGCCGGCGCCAACATGAACTATCGCTACCTCGCCCTGAAACAGACCTCCGAGCCCATCGAGCCCCGTTCCCGGATAATGAAGCTTTCGTATACAAAGAATCGCCCGGTTCGGTTTTCCCGGAACATACCTCTGGGCGTGTTTCACAACTTCAGCCATTCGGGCGGCAAGATGGGGATCATGGCGGTGAAGGCCAAAAGGGACAGTCACCATCTGATTGTCTCGGAAGTACTGGATTGCCTGGCGGTGGATTCCGCCGATGCCTATGCGGACCGGGCAACACAACTCCGCGCGTTCACCGAAGAGGAACAGCGCAAGAAGCCGATGGGAAAGAAGGGGACAGTCGGTCGCTACAGCATGCTGGTCTTCCGGATCAGCGATCACCTGGGGAACGTGATTGAAGCGGACGATTTTGACATCTACTTGCTGGGAGGTCCGCGCTACAAAAAAGACCAGCTTCCCGACGGATTCTTCGTCGACAAGCAGATGAACAAAAAGAGCAATTCACTGGTTTACTATATCAACGCCGACACAATGGCCAGGCTTAAAGAAGGTCTCTACGGGATCAGGGTGGTCGTCAGGCCGGAGAAGGGCTTCTCCTATTACATGCAGGGCGAATTCCGCTCGGAGGGTATTCCCGTCGACAAAGTCTTCGCCCCCAATGAAACGACCTATATCGACGTCACCGTGAACCGGCAAGTCGACAAGAATGTGTTCGGGTTTTCACCCGCAAGCTCGGGGCGAGAGAGCTTCAAGAACACGAAGCCGTCGGGAGAACCCACGACATAGGAATATCGTGTCGGGATCTATATGAGAACGCAATCTTGTGGTCCGGGAATTTTTGCAGACCATCAAGGTACGCATAGAAATCATCGCCCATGAGCCGGCAGAGGATGACGAACCAACTATGCACTGGGATACAATTGTCAAAATAACTTAACAGACTTGACCCTCTTCCCACCTCTTCCTCGGGAAAACCTATCCGTGATGGGTATATCTGCCTGGCGTAGTCAGGATCGTGGGGCTGATACCGGCCTACACAGTGCGAAAAGTGCGTTGACTTATATGCTGGATTCAGGTGTCACATGAACGAACTTCACCTTAGCGGAAAGCACATTGAACGACATAATTTGAGAAAATCGGACAGTCCAGGATGTATCACCGTTTTTTTGTGTCCTTAACTCCAGCTTCTCGTCCTCGAACAGGCAAGTGAACTGGTAACGCTCGTTTGCGACCTTGGCACTTACCGCTACGTCGGCGTAACGGGCGTTTCTTTTAACTATGAACCAGTTGATCCATGTTTGCCGATCGGTCATCGATTGTTTTTCTTTTCCCGCCGTTACACACTTGCGTGCAAGCGCCTCCTGGTGTCCGGGATACATATCGGTCCCTATGTGCATATACAAAACTATGATTGTGGCCACTAATGCATTCACGAGCAGAATAGCAAGCAGCTTCAGGAGCGATTTGGCCATTTGAAACTTCATTATACCGGTCTACCGCTTCGCCGTACGCAAGGCGCGAGAAGCCCCGCGTGCGATATTCGCGCATGGGACGTTCTCCTTGGCCAAAGTTTTAGAGGACGATTTCGGAGTGATCAGTGCCACAAGTTCCAGGCGTGGCGGTTTGCTTTTCGGAAATGGTATCAGTTTATAAGGGGGGATTTAACCCCGTTGCTTGGAGGTTCCATGAAAAAGAGATCTTTGGAGGAGAAGACGGCTCACCTTTTTTCAGCTCGGTTTCCGGGTGTGGCGTTTTCGGCGCCCGTTGGGATGAGCGCCGATGGGAAGGTCGCCACGATTAAGATGGACAGCCCGAAAACTCTTCCAAGGCTTCTGAGGGAATAACCTCAACCGGCGGAGAGCAGCGATTCGACTGCTCGAATTTCGCCTTCGGCCTGGTCGAGCACGGCGAGCGATTGTCGCGGTGAAAGCCCCCCGATGGTCAGCTTGTGGAAGGAGGGTACCAGGTCCAGGCGGGGCAGTGTGCGGCCGTACGCCGTACCGATAAAGGAGTGCAGTTGGGCGATGATCACCAGGTCCAGGTAGCTGGGGCGATCATCTTCGTCGATCATCCAGTGATCGGCGTGGCGGGCGATGTTGACGAACTCGTCATCGAACTGCCACTTGTGTAAGACCGCGGCACCCAGCTCACCCTGCAGACGCAGTACGATCTGTGTCAGGCGCTCCGGATCCCCGGCCAGCTCGGGATGAGTGTGCGCGGCACTGATGATGGGCACTGCCCCGATATCGTGTACCAGACCCGCCAGCAGGGCGTGGTCGGGGGAGAACCCGGAATTGAGGCGTGCCAGCTGGTGGCAGATCGCGGCGACCTTCGCGCTATGGCGCCGCAACGTCAACATCATCTTCTGCAGCTGGACGTTGTCGCTTTTAAACAGATTGCCAAGGGCGAAGCTCATTACCAGGTTGTGGGTAACGGCGCGGCCCAACCGAGTAACCGCATCGGGAAGCGTATCGATGACCTGTCCGCCGCGATAGGCCGCACTGTTGACTGCGCTGATGATGCGCGCGGCGATACTGGGATCGGCCTGGATGACCTTGGCGATGTCATCGCTGTCTGTGTCGGGATTGTTCACCACCTTGGCGATGCGCGTAGCGATGTCGGGCATCGTGGGTAGTTCGAGTTGACCCTCGCGTATAGTTTTCTGTAGCTCGATGTACGCACCCAGCTTGGGGTCTGTTGCTTCCATCTCGACTGGTTGCACGCCTGCCTCGCCCGGTTCCCGCAATTGAGCCACATTGCCTATCATCTCGCGCGGTGCACGCAGCACCGTCGAGGCGCCCTGGGTACATACATCTATTTTGTGCGGACTTTTTCCCGAGAGGGGATACTGGGCCCGACGCGAGCCGGCCTCGACGGTCTGAACGTTCTGGGCATCGTCCCTGATGAGGGCCCGGCCCTTGATCAGATACAGGATATCGCTGTCGTTTTCTCCCGCTGTGATCAATTGTTCCGCGCCGTTGTACTGCTGCAAAGCGCACTGGCCGGTGACGTAGACCAACACTCGCTCGTTCAGTCTGTGCAGAGGGAAAAGGTCCTGGATTTGGGCAACGCTGGGGGCGTAAAGCTGTTTAATCATGGCATCTTCTTGAATCGATCGCTTGCATACTGGTTTCCTGGTGCCGGATGGCTGAGCAAATCCCGATCAGGCTACTCGCTGTAGCGGCTCCCGCCGCCAGCACTTTATTGCGATTGATGCTGACAGTGACCTCGCATTACGCCAGGGACAGGGTGTCAGGCGTGGCTTATTGGGTTATTTTGGAGTTTGTGTAGGTTAAAACAATAAGCCACACCCGACACCCTGCAACATTCAGTTTCGGGGTGTGGCGTTTTCGGCGTCAGCTAGGTGGCTGTCCGAGAATGGGGACCGACCGGTTTGTTGCTCCTGCAAAACCGGCACTTCCGCCATCCATGGCGGTCGTAGCGAGCGGACGTGGGGCCGAGACGGATTTCGTGCTCGAATGAGGCGAATATTGGCCATATTTAACG
>JAUXGQ010000416.1 GCA_030621975.1 Gammaproteobacteria bacterium
AGAACGACATGGCTACGATCCGACTTCTCGCCAGTAGCTTCCCGGAAACGGTCACAAGCGCCCCGATAGGCTCCATCGCCGCATCGAGCACCAGCTCTTCTACATCTTCGAATTCGGCCCGGTTGAGGCGCACCACCTGCTCTTTGAAACCGGCCAGCTGCAGGCGCAGTGTCAGCTTCTTGTCTTTGCCGCTCAGCATCAGATCCAGCCAGTAACCGCCGCTCGGGTCACTGACTGTCGCGCCCGCGGGGTGGGTGCTCGGGACGATGTGCACCCCCGCGAGGCCCTCGCCGTCGGTGCTCACGATCTGCCCATAGACGACCAACGGCCACTGCGCCTCTCGCAGCACCAGGTTGACGTTGTCAACCCCGGCCCGGACCACCACGGTCGCCGACGGGTAGCGCCCGGTGGCGGTGGCGCTGAGCTGATACTCGCCGGCTTCCAGCTTTAGAAACGCAAACGAGCCGTCAGGGCCGGTCCAGGCACGCCGTTCGCTCCCAATGTTCGTCAGGCTCAGCGTCTGATCTGTTTGGAACAGCCGTTTCACCTTGGCTACCACCTTGATCCCCGACACAACCCCGCCGGCTTCGTTCAGTATCTTGCCGGTGATCGCGTAGGCGCTCCCTGGGGAATCGTAGCCATCAGGAACACTGTCCCAATTACCTTGCTCACTATCCTTCGGCGTGGACTCGCCGCTGTTGCTACCTGAACGCGCGGCATCTCGCCCGGTCAACCCGGACTGATCAGGACCATTCCTTTGCGGTTCGCTCTCTTGCCAGCCCTTTTGCCAGCTTCCGCCCGTGGTCTCAGAGACCCTCATGCCGGCGCCTTCGGCGCCCGACGAGCCGCTCACCGTTCGCCAGTAACCCGGCTGGGTAACGGTGCCACGGTCGGCAGGTACTTTGGCAGCGGAGCCCACCCTGGCAACGGTATCGGTCGATTCCCGTTTTGAGAGGGCGGCCATTGGCACTGCGGCGTTGGGATCGGGCCGGGCAGTCCGCTCAATCAACGATGCCTGTCCCAAGGCCGCTGGCGCCGAGGCACCCTTCGCGCCCGTATTCGAGAACCGGTCTGCCTCCCCCGGCACTGTGCTTTCGAGAGAGTTACCAGTGAACAATGACACGCCGGCATAGCCAGCAAGGAGGACAACACAGAGGATGGTCGAAATGGATAACACGTGCGACTTTCCGGCGGTCGAAGCCCGCTTCGCGCATGCTGTTCCCTTTTTCACTTGCTCCCTTTCCATCACAAATGACTACATCCAAAATATAAACCTGCAATTTGCATGGTTTGTAGCAAAAAATATGCCACTGTTATATCTCTATGAAATTGCTATTTTTGTTGACCGCGCGCGAAGAGAATCGAAAGGTAAAGTGTTGCAGCTTCTTTACACCCATTTAGGGCCAATATGCTGTTTATATGTAGAATACAAAGGGTTACCTGGTTAAGGGCTTGCGCTTCAGCAATGTAAAGAATCTTTACACACAGGGGGGTGGAGTTTGAACATCAGGGTGCCGTGACGCCCGCCGATGTTACCTGCACAAGAGCCGGGACATCGGGAACCTGTGTAAAGCCAGTCCACAAACCCGCATGGTGTCTCAAGTAAATTGTTGGGCTTCGCAGGCTCAGCCCAACCTACAAATTGTGCAGTTTTTGACCTTTGTATAATCTGACAAAGCAGGGGCAAGTCGAACAGGCTCTCAAGGCGGGGCAAGGGGCTTTTCGGGAAACTTATGAAAAACCCTTGGGGTCGATTTCGTGTTTTTCGATCAACCGATAGATGGTGACTCGGGAGACGCCGAGTTCCTGGGCTGCCTGCGTGATGTTGTGACCGGTGCGGTACAAAGCCGAGATGACCGCCCGCTTTTCGGCCTTGTTCCGGACTGCTTCCAGACTGGAAGGGCTTCTGCTCGACTTTCTCCTTTCAAGCTCCAGATCCGCCGGGGTTATCAGGTTGTTCTCGGACATGACCACGGCCCGCTCAACATCGTTGAGGAGCTCGCGAACATTCCCCGGCCAGTCATGATGTCGCATAGCCATCCGCGCCTGTTGGGTAAATCTCAACCCACCTCTCTTATGGCGCTCACCCGACTCTCGCAGAAAATACTGGGCCAGGTCCTCCACATCGTTCTCTCGCTCCCGTAGTGCGGGCAGGTATACCCAAAGTACATTCAGTCGGTAATAGAGATCTTGCCGAAAACGCCCTTCCCTGACCGCCCGTTCCAGATCCACATGGGTAGCGACTACTACGCGGACATCGAGCAGGATGTCTTTCGTCCCCCCCACGCGCCTGAGCCTGTCCTGCTCCAGAATCCGCAGCAGGATCACCTGAAGTTCAGGTGACAGATCACCTATTTCATCAAGGAAAATAGTGCCGCCATCAGCCGCTTCGAAGCGGCCGATCCTGCGGCCATAAGCACCTGTGAACGAACCCTTTTCGTGACCAAACAATTCGCTCTGAATCAGATTCGGAGGCAGGGCCCCGCAGTTCACCGTCTCGAAGGGCCCGTCCGCCCTCTTCGAATTGTCATGTATGGCACGTGCCGCCAATTCTTTTCCTGTTCCGGTCTCACCGGTAATCAGAACCGGTGTGTCCACGCGCGCAATCCTGGAGAGCTTCCGACTCACCCGGCGCATCACCGCGCTGGAACCGATCATCAACTTGTTGGAAGGATTCAAGCAACACTGCGATGAAACCCGTTGGCGCAGGCGTGCCATCCCATCGGCGTGGCCAAGGATGACCGATAGCCGCTGGAAGTCGATCGGAAGCCGGTGGTAATCGAAAAAACAATTTTCTATCAAAGGCCAGCACTCTGCATCCTCTCCACACTGATCGGGCACCAGTGCGACCCACTTCAAGCCGGTCCCGGCCAGTAGATCCTCGATTCGCTCCCACTGCGATAATCCGCAACGAGAATCGAACAGGATCAACCCAACGGATATTCCGCGGCTTCTGGCCAGCTCCCCGGCTTCCAGCGGATCCTCGATAACACAGGGTGTCCAGCCGACATCGACCAGTTCATCCATGAAAGAGACCTTGCTGCCGGGCGCCTTGAACAAGAGTATGTTGCGATCGACCGCCTCCCCACTGGTTTTAGTGCAGGGTTTAGTCAATGCTATCTCGTAGAGCGACTAGCTCAATCTTCGTCATTTGCATGCTCTCCCTTCCCCAATCACAAGCAATACTAACAGCATGCAACATTCGAACCAAAATTATTATTTTTAGTAAATACAGAATGTTATAGAGTTATGGCATGAGAGGTGTGTAGCTAACTGTAAAATAATCGTACCGCCGAGGTCCTTGCAAA
>JAUXGQ010000483.1 GCA_030621975.1 Gammaproteobacteria bacterium
CCACTGCCTTCCTGCCGCGCATGGCAAGGGTGGTTGAAGTGAGCCCCATGACCGCGCGTGAGACCTTCTTCCGCATGGCCTTGCCGCAACCCCTGAACCACCAGCCCGGACAGTTTGTGATGGTTTCCCGGCTCGGGGTGGGCGAAGCCCCCATATCCATCTCCTGCGGTCCGCGGGACGATAACCTGCTGGAGATGGTGATCCGCAGGGTGGGGGGCCTCACCCAGGTCCTGCATCGATTGAAACCCGGCGACAGCCTCGGGATCCGCGGGCCCTTCGGGTCCGGATTCGACCTGGCCGAGTTCTACGGCAAGGACATCCTGTTCGTGGCCGGCGGTCTGGGGCTGGTGCCCGTGCGTTCCCTGATCCAGCCGGTGGTCGCCCAAGCCGGGCGTTTCGGCAGGGTCACCATCATCAGCGGATGCCGCACCCCTGCTGAAGAACTCTTCCGGGACGAGGCGAAGTCCTGGTCCGAGCCTGCCAATGTGGATGTGATCCGGCTGGTGGACAACGAGGCGCACATGCCCTGGGACGGGAAGGTCGGTCTGGTGACCGCCCCCCTTGCCGACCTGGACATGGATATCCAACACACCCTGGCCGTGCTCTGCGGCCCGCCGGTGATGTACAAGTTCGTCATCATGGAACTGGCGGCGCGCGGACTGCCCTCCTCCCAGATCTTCGTCGACCTGGAGCGGCGCATGAAATGCGGCATCGGCAAATGCGGCCATTGTCAGATCAACAATCTGTACTGTTGCCAGGCGGGGCCGGTGTTCCGGTTTTCGGACATCGAGACACTCAAGGAGGCCCTGTGATGAAACCCAAAGTGGCTTTTTTCGACATGGCCAGCTGCGAGGGCTGCCAACTGGCGATCCTCAATTGCGAGGACATCTTCTTGAACATCCTCGAGTTGATCGACATAGTCGAGTTCCGAGAGGCGATGTCCGACAAGGCGCCCCGATTCGACATTGCCTTCGTGGAAGGGAGCGTCAACCGGGAGTTGGATGCGGAGCGGGTGCGCGATATAAGAGCGCGATGCTCGGTACTGGTGTCCCTGGGAGCCTGCGCATGCAACGGCAATGTGCAGGCCCGTTCCAACTTCCAGGCGCCCGCGGAAAACCTGGAACAGGTCTACGGCAGCGAGGATAGAAACCGGGTCCAGACAGACCCGCAATTCTGGCCACTCTGGGCCCATACCCGGGTGCGCCCCCTCAAAGAGGTGGTCAAGGTGGACTACGAGCTGCGCGGCTGTCCGGTGGACAAGGGGGAGTTTCTGCATCTCGTAAAGTCGGTCATTGCCGGCTCCATTCCGCGCTTTGCGCCCAAGGCCGTGTGCGTCGAATGCAAGATGAACGGCAATGAGTGCGTGTTCGAACGGGGGGAGACCTGCATGGGACAGATTACCTACGCCGGCTGCAACGCCATCTGCGTTTCCGGCGGCTACCGCTGCGATGGCTGCCGTGGCCCCCTCCCCGAGGCCAACCTGCGGGCACATCGTCAACTGTTGCGGGAAAAGGGCCTGTCGGACCAGCAGATCGACAACCGCTACCGTCTGTTCTGCAGCACCGACAACATGGCTCGGGAGGGCGGATCATGACGGCGGAGCGAAAAACCTACACCATCGAGGTCAACCACGTCACTCGCGTGGAAGGTCATGGCTCGATCAGGATCAATACCCGGGAAGGAGAGGTCGAGGACGTCAAGCTGTGCATCGTGGAGGCGAATCGCTTCTTCGAAGCCTTCACCAAGGGCATGCAGCCCCACGAAGTACCCTGGATCGTCGGCCGCATCTGCGGTATCTGCTGCGTAGGCCATCAACTCGCCGCCACCAAGGCGGTCGAGGCCGCACTCGATCTACAGGTCAGCGACCAGACCCTGCTGCTGCGCAAGCTCCTCAACGAGTCACAGTTTCTGCAGAGCCACATCCTGCATGTCTACTTTCTGGCGGTACCGGATTACATGGGGGTACCCAGCGTACTGCCCCTGATAAAGACCCACCCGGATGTGGTGAAACGGGCGTTGAAACTCAAACAGCTGGCCAACGAATTCACCGCGGTCATTGGCGGACGCACCCTGCATCCCGTGTCCAACACCCTGCGGGGGTGGCGCAAATTGCCGGACCTGGGAGCGGTCGAAGACATACATCGGCGTCTGCTCGCCACCGTACCAGACCTGGTCGAGACGGTGGGCATCGTGGAAACCCTGAAGATCCCCCCCTTCGAGCGCGAAACGGAGTTCGTGTCCCTCAAACACCCGCACGAATACGCCCTGTATGACGGCGAGGTGTACAGCTCCGACACCGGTGTCTCGGTTCCGGTGCGGGAATACCGGGAGGTGACGAACGAATTCACCGTTGCCCATTCCACCAGCAAATGGTCCCGCTGGCACCGGGACTCCTATGCCGTGGGCGCCCTGGCGAGGGTCAATAACAACTTCGCCCAGCTGCATCCCGCGGCCCAGGAGGCGGCCGCGCAACTGGGGTTGAGGGTGCCCTGCTATAACCCTTACATGAACAACGTCGCACAGGTAGTGGAGATCGTTCATTGCGCCTACAACAGTCTTGCCATGCTGGAGGAGGTGCTCAATCGGGGACTCAAGCAGGAAGACATCGCGTATACCCCCGGTCCCGGCCACGGCTGTGGGGCGACGGAAGTGCCCCGGGGTATCCTGTTTCATGAATATACCTTCGACGAGGCCGGTCTCTGTTGCGAAGCCAATGCGGTTATTCCCACCAGCCAGAATATCAACAACATCGAGCGGGACATGAAAGACTTCGTGCCGCGCATGCTGCCCGAGATGTCGCAACAGGAGTTGACCCTGCACATGGAGATGCTGCTGCGCGCC
>JAUXGQ010000015.1 GCA_030621975.1 Gammaproteobacteria bacterium
AGGTTCTCCGTGCCGGATCGTCAGTGTATGGGCAGGCGGCAGCTTGAGCACGTTCTGCAGGATCGTGCGAGGCTCAGGCACGTAACCGAAGGTGAAATACTCTTCCACCGCTAAAGGGTCGGCGTGCCGCCGCAAGCCTGAGTGAATCAGCAGCGCCTTCAGTTCCGATGAGAAAATCAGATGGCCGTCCGGGAGTACGGCATAATAGAGGGGTTTGATACCCAGCCTGTCGCGGGCAAGAAACAGGGTATCGCGATTACGGTCCCAGATCGCGAAGGCAAACATCCCCCGAAACCGCTCGACACAGCTATCGCCCCATTCTTCCCACGCATGGACGATCACCTCCGTATCGCAATGCGTGCGAAACTGGTGACCGCAGCCTTTGAGTTCATCAGAAAGCTGTTGGAAGTTATAAATCTCGCCATTGTAGACGACTACGACCGATTCGTCTTCGTTGAACAGAGGCTGCTGACCGCTGGACAGGTCGATAATCGAAAGGCGCCGGTGCCCTAACCCGAGGCCTGGTTCTATATGAAGTCCGCCTTCGTCGGGACCACGGTGAAACTGGGTTTCATTCATACGCGAGAGTAGGTCACGGGAGATTTCTCGCCTTTTTCGGGTATCGAATATGCCAACGATGCCACACATAATAGGGGATATCCGTGAGACGCCCTTAAGATCTTTGATCTTCCAGTAACTGCCCCAGTGTCTGAAGGCTAATTGACCAATTGTATTCGGAGCAGACCTTGCTTCGGGCCAGCTTTCCCGCTTCCGGGGCGCCCGGTTCGAAAACTTCCCGCAACCGCTGCACAAATTCCTGACCGCTGTTGGCCTCAAAAACCTCTTTTCCCCGTTTCGCATTCAAGCCCTCAAGCGCCTGTCCGGTCGCCACTACGGGCCTGGCCATGGCCATGGCTTCGAGCACCTTATTCTGGATACCACGGGCAATGCGAAGTGGAGCAATCACTGCGGAAGCGTAATGGAGATAGGGTCTGACATCCGGAACGGCGCCAGTTACCGCTACTCCAGGCAGCGTCCTCAATCGCTGCACCGAATCCGTGGGACGGCTGCCGACGATATAGAACTGGGTCTCGGGGTATTCACCGCGAACCAACGGAAAGATGTCTTTCGCAAACCAGCTGACTGCTTCGACGTTGGCCCAGTAATCCATCGCCCCAACGAATACCAGCGCCTTTTCGCGACCGGGGAATGGATTGACATACTCATTGTCCGGCGAGAAATAAACCGTGTCGACCCCGTTGTTCATGTGGCCGAGGGACCCCTTTGAGAAACCGGACAGTTCGCTGAAAACATCCGCTTCCGAAGCGGACACGAAAAGGCTTGCGTCGAAAGACCCGGCCACCTGCTTTTCGTACTGAAGCAAGTTCTTCGCCTCGCGTCGATAAATCCAGCTCAAAGGCCAGTTCTTGTTCTCCGCGTATTGCCGCCATTTATCTGAGTCGACATCCACAAAATCGATTATCCTGCGGGCCTGAGAAAATCCATTTCCCAGAACGAACTGCGCCATGGCCGATGAGAAGATCAGTATCCGATTAATGCCTTGACTCTGAACCACACTCCGCACCCAGGCGCCCAGCTTGCGGCTACCATAGTACGGCAAGGTCATCGCCTGCCCGGAAATCAATCCGGTCAGGCTCTTTATCTTGTGCGCAAGTGGATTTAATCCGATAAAGCAACTGCTCTCGCAGTATTCCTGTACCTTTGGGACATGCTTCCAGTCGTCCTCCGCGTCGACAAAGGTTCCAAGATGTACCCGATAGTGTTTGCTGAGATAGTCTAAGATGTGAAACGAACGGATCTTGTCGCCCTTGTTCGGCGGGAAAGGGATGCGGTGGGCCAGGAACAACATGTCAGGCTTCATTACGCTTGCCTAGAAAAAGAACCTTATCCCAAGTGTTTGGCAAGCAGGGGGCCGAAAAAATTGGCAACAGGTAATGGCAGCCTCTGCCAGGCCTGTATGAAATACCGGTACTTGGGATTGCTTGGATTCAACTGCGGCATCTCACCTGCTTTAACCAGGTAGTACTCATAATGCAGGGGTTCGGGGACGAATCCCCAGTTTTTCTTGAAGCTATAGGATCCAGTACCCGTCTTGCTACGTCCGTAATCAAAAATGCTGATTCCTTGTTCCGCCGCGCGACACATCAGGTCCCAGTACATGAAATCATTGCCTTTGATACTGCGCGCAACAGGAAGACTGCCGCCGTAATAAGGTAGGATCTCGTCCCTGAAGTAAAAACTCATCACGCCCGCCACATCCTGCCCGTGATGGGTCGTCATCAGCACATCGCAATCGCTTCCGAAGACTTCGCGCAGCATTATCAGGTAGTTCTTCGTGAATACCGGTGTTCCCAGATTGCGCACGCTTTCCGAATACACCCTGTACAAGCGATCTACTCCGTCATCCATTTCGCCTTTCAATCCTGCCTTGATTCCCTTCCTTACCATCGCCCGCTGCTTTCTGGGAATTGCCTTTAAATTCACCTCCGGATCCGGATCGATTTCCTTTCGAAAAGTCACGTAAAGATCTTTGCTCGGCCAGTCCGCTCGGCGAGGTTGGACATTTCTCATCTCAAGAGAAGCGACGCGCAACTGCTGCGCCAGTTCGCATGCGGCATGCTCAAGCTGTTTTCGGGCAAAATCGTTTTCCGCCGCAACGCCGCCGTAGACGCAAAACGGCGTGGATGAGAGGGAGTTGCCAAACAGAAGGCTTTTGACGTGCACCAGTGGCAAGACACCCACGATCTTGTCTTGTTGTTCCGCGAACAAAAAATGCGTCTTATGTCCAAACGCCTTTTCGATAACCGTTTTCCAACCCGCCCGATGGAAAAAGCTGGCTTCTTCACACCCCAGAACAAACTCGTCCCAGCGATCGAAAGCCTCTTCTGTCAAGGTGTTAACTTGAATCCCCGCATCATCCGGATAGAAAGCTTCGGTCGCCGGCAAGACAGCATTCATTTGCGCACGCCCACTTTGTTCAAAAACACTTCGTCCATCCTTGCCCATTTGAAATCCCGGATAAGTTGTCGCAACCGCGGTTCCATTCTGCCGAGATTCAGGTAATGCCTGAATCGAGTTTTCAGGTTTATTCCCTTCTGGCGTGGTTGTTCGGGATCAATCTCCCAAGGGTGAAAATAAAAAACACAGGATTGTTTGTCCCAACTGTTGACCCGTCTCAGAGCCCATCGGGAAAGATGGTAGGGGAAAAGCCGGAAAAATCCCCCACCCCCACAGGGATAGTTTCGGCCCATAATTTCGACTGTGGTGACAGGCACTTCCAAGAATTCCTCATTACCCGGATTGAACGAGAACCTCGGGGCTTCCGGCATCCCGTACAGATCGTGCCGAATAGGGTAGATACTGGAACTGTACTCGTGCCCCGTCTCCCGCAAGACATCCAATGCCCACAGGTTGTCGGCGCCAATGGAATAGCTGGCAGCCCTGTATCCGCGCACCTGTGTTCCGGAAAGATCCTCCAATAATCTCTTGGTTCGTGTTACGTCCTCCCGAAAGTCATTCTGGTTCTGGTCGGTTACTCTGACATGTGACCAGCCGTGGCTTGCCAACTCATGCCCGTCGTCTACGAGCTGATTGACTATTTGCGGGTAGCGCTCAGCGATCCAGCCCAGGACGAAAAAGGTGCCCTTAACCCCATGTTCAGAAAACAGGCCCAGAATACGTTCCATGTTCCTTTCCACTCGACAGGCCTTATGACTCCAGTCTTCACGTGGGATATACTCTTCAAACGCCGACACCTGAAAGTAATCCTCTACGTCCACGGTCATGGCGTTCACGACGTTGCTAGTCATCATCCGTTTCCCCCAGCTCGATCAGTATGGCCTTGCGCAGAAGACTGCGGTCTTTTCGTACAGATTTCTTCAGTGCCTTAATCTCTTTTTCCACCACCGCAAGTCGTCGCATAAGATCATCATTTGAAACCGATCGAATCCGATCCTCGACTGCCGGGTCCGGGCGGGGAACGACCTCCGGCGTCTCTGTTGCCTCTGGCGCTTCTCGAACATTCTCATCATCCGAGCTCTTCCAGCCTTCCTCATTCAGCTCAGCAGTAACAGCCACCACAGCTTCCCTGTCAAAGGTGTGGAGTTGTTCCAGAAAACCGTGCAACATCAAGCGATCGCACAAGACGTTTACCCGGCGGGGAACGCCCTTTGTGAAATTGTATATTTCCTCTATGGCGTCCGCCTTGAACTTGGGATCGCCGCTCCAGTTAACGCATTTCAGACGATGTGCAACATACTGCTGTGTTTCTTTCTTATCGAGCGCCTGAAGGTGATACGACGCGGTTATTCTCTGGCGAAACTGCTCCATTCCCGCAGTTTTCAGCGTCTGCTTGAACTGTTCCTGACCGAGGAGAAAAGTCTGCAATAAAGCGCGGCCGTTGTTCTGGAAATTCGAAAGCATCCTCAGCTCTTCTACGGAGCGCGCGGGCAGATTCTGCGCTTCGTCGACAACCAGAAGAACCCGTTTCCCTTCGGAGTTTCTGGCCCGAAAGAAGGTCTCCAGATTGCGAAGCAGGGTTGCCTTATCGGCCCCTTCGTGGGCCAGGCCGAAGGACGCGCACACCATACGCAATACGTCCTCCGCTTCGATCTGGGTGGTCACGAGTTGGGTGGCGATGACTCTTCGTGTATCGAGTTCACTGAACAGATTGCGGACCAGCATGGTCTTTCCAGTGCCAATGCCACCCGTGACGACGATAAAACCTTCTCCCTGCTCCAGACCATAGCGAAGATAGGCCATGGCCCTGTTGTGTATCTTGCTTTTGAAGAAGAATCTGTGATCGGGGCTCAGCTGAAACGGCTTGCCCGACAGTCGGTAAAAATCGTCGTACATAAAAAATCTACTGCCAACTTGTTGTAAGGAACAAGCTTATGCGGTTTTCCGTATAGTCATCATCCCGGACGTCCGAGTCGCGATGCCGGAAACGGTAATTGAGAGCGACGTTTGTTCTCTGCGTGAGCGTGTGTGTCAGCCCTAAACCCGCCGTCCAGGTATCGTGTTCTCTGTTTTCAGCCTGCGTCGGATTTTGGTCGTCAGTAAAACGCTCCCAGCTGACATTCGTATCGAGGCTGGTAACACCCGATAATGCGCGATTCAGGGACAAACCAATGCGTGTTGTTGTGTTATCACGGCTCGAGTCCTGATACTGTCGCTCGGAGTAACGGAGATTGGCCGTGACGGTCGTGCGTCTAGTCGCCAATGTGTAAGACGTCTGGAACACTTCATTTACAAAGATATCCGCGTTCGAATCCGCGAGATCCGGATTTATATCCAGCGGATCGCCGTTAACCGGATCCGAGATTGGATTCCCGAAAGCATCTTCGGTTGCATATACCTGATTCTCCAACCTTTGCTGCCTCGCAGTCGACAGATCTTTTCTATAACTGCCGGTCCAAACCGAACGCCGACTTTCATGGGAGAAATCAAGGGTAGGATTAGAACCGTAGAACCTGTCGCTGTAACCGACCCTTATCAAAGTGCGCGCACTGGGCGTCCATCTCACGCTCGCATCCCAGCGCATGCCATCTTCATCCGAGCGGGTGCTGGAAAAATCGTTCCACTCCCTGCCAGCCCCCACCTGGACACGCCACCTCCGGCTGAAAATGCGCTCGACAGATCCATAAAGGGATTTTAATTCAATGTCGTTTCCGCCAGACCTGACATCTTCGCTGTTCCCTCTGCCAGACCCGTAATCGAAGTCCTTTACATAGCTGTAATCCACCGACCAGAGGGTATCCTGGAAAAACCTGCCGCTTTGCAGATTGGCGTTGGCTGCCACACCTCTACTATCCGATGACGTGGAGTTCTTCACCTCATTGTATCTTACCCTTGTTCTCGCTTCGGCGTATCTGCCCAGGCGATGGCGTGTGCTAGGGCTGACCTCCCAGGTAAAGGTGTTTTCCGTATTCCCGGAATTATTGACAGTATCGCCCCCCGAACTTTGATACTCGTCTATCAGTGTTTGAGTATAAGTAGCCCGGGCATCCAGGAACAGCCATTTATCTGCAAGCTCAGTATTGGCAGAGGTTTGCAGGCGATGGTTGAAGCTGGTGGTCCTGTCACCGCCGGTGTGATGATTACCGTTAAGCGCGTAATTGAAATCCAGCGCCATCCTGGCGCCTTCCCCCCGTACTGAAATACCCGGCGTAACCGAGGTGATCCAATCGTCGTCCTTATTATTGTCCGTTAAATCTGTATTGTCCGTGTAGGTTTGCCGGAGCGTGGTGCTGATCGAGTTGGTCCAGTTTGCTCCGCAGACGCTGACAGGAACGGCCAGAGCACCCACTAGAAGGGCACAGCTGGGAAAGCAAGCAACCGCCCGTTGGCAGACGACCTGACTGACTTTTAATTTAAGTATTGTCCCGCTCACCCTGTTGCCCGTCACCGTATCCGTAACCGTAAGAATAACCGTAGGCATAGCGCGAGAAAAGCATGCTTGAATAGGTTTTGTTCAGTACGAGCGAAACTTTCTCCACGGAGTCAACTTGCGCTATCGCTTCCTTTACCAGATACTGACTGGTTACGGCGGATTCTACCACCACTACGACCTTCCCCATCTGATTAGCAAGCACACTCGCTTCAGAGGTCTCCAGCAACGGTGGTGAGTCGAACAACACTATCCGATCCGGGTAGCGCAAAGCAATCTCATTGAGCAGATGGCGCATGCTGTTGCTGCCCAGAAGCTCCGTCGATCGGTCATCCCGGCTTCCTGCCGGCACTACTGTCAACTTCGGCACATCGGTACGCAGCATAACCTTGCCGAGATTTCCGGGTACATTGCCCAGGCAATCGATGAACCCGGCTCGGTCATCGATACGCAAGATTCTGGAAAGACCAGGTCTGGCAACATCTGCATCGACCAGCAAAACGGTGCGATCCATCTCCATAGCCACCGATATCGCCAGATTCAGCGCCGTAAAGGTCTTACCTTCACCGGCAATCGCACTGGTCACCATGATCAGATTGGCGTGCTGGGATGTATCCGAGTTCTGAGCAAACGCACCTTGCAGCAAAGGTCGTTTGATTATGCGAAATTCCTCGGCGGTGCGGCTGCGCTCCAAATCCGGGGAGATAACTCCCGGCAGCCCCAGTTGATAGATGCTGATCTCGGTTGTGTCGTTTCGCGATAGACTTTTCGGCTGCGCGTCCGTCGGGATAAATTCCTCTTGGACCGCCGCGGACTGCGCGGCCGCAGCCCTTGCTATTACATCCGGCTCCGACTGTACGGGCGATTCAATGACGGGGGATTCGACATCATGATCGTCTTTGCTGAGACGATCTACAGCTTTTTCGATAATGCTCATTCTGTCGCCGCCTATATTTTCTCGATAATAGAGGTAAAGTTGACTTCCAGCAGAAAAGCACTAACTATCGCCGCATAGCATACCAGTAAGCCGAGAAAGCTAAGGGAAAAAGTCAAATGCCTCAGTGTTCTTTTTCGTTTTTGCTCTGGCGTCCAGACCATGTTGACGCTTCCAAGTACGGTAATGCCCGTTAACTCATTGAGCACGCGTCGGTCGTCAAATGTGGGCCGAAGCTGGGATAACAGGAATGCCAGAGCGACCCCGATAGCGAGACCTAAGCCCAACACCATACTGCTGAAGAGAATGCGATTCGGACCCGCTGGGGAGGCAGGCACACGCGGAGGGTCGATCACCCTGAAAGCGACACTATCCGATCTGGTGTCAACCTTTTCCGAAAGGCGCAGAGATTCGAGTTTCGCCGACATCTTCTCGTAGTTGCCCTTAATCAGCGAATAATCCCTGTCCAGACTCTTCAGCTGCGTCTCGACGCCCAATCTGTGGTCGACGAATTCCTTCATTTTCTCAACGTTTACCCGGGCGCTTGTCAGTACCGCACGGTTGGCCGCCACCTGCGCTTCGGCTTCGCCAATCACCATCTTGAGCTGTTGACGCACAGGATTCGCCACGAGCCCCGGGCTGACGGCATCGTTCTCCACCGCCAGCGCCTCTTCTTCGGCTTTACGCTCCTCCAACCGTTCTATGGTGCGCTTGATCTCGATGACGTCCGGGTGCCTTTCCGTGTACTTCAGCAGAAGCTCATCCATGGCCTCCTGGAGGTTCTGAATTCTCATGTCGAGCTCGGCTGCGGGGCCGTCTGCCGCACCACCAAGCAAATCCATGGAATCCTCATATTCCTCATCCGCCGATTCCAGTTGGCGCTTCAATTCGTCGCGTCGGTTTACGGCTACATTCAACTGCAGTTCAGCGCGCTGCAGTTCGGACTGCGCCGCCTCCATCCGCTGATAATAGTCTCCACCCTGTCCCGGCATCATACCGAGATTCGCTTTCTTAAACTCTTTAAGCCTATCCTCTGCTTCGCGCAGCCGCTGTTCGTAGTTTTGAACTTCGTTCGCGAGAAAGCGCTCTGCTGAGTCGGTTTCCTTTCTTTTGTCTCCGAGACTCCCTTCCACGAAGATCGTTAGCAGAGATTGAACAATATTCTTAGCTAAAGCCGGTTCAGGATCCGCATAAGAGATGGTGTAGAGATTAACCTTGTGGGTACCGCGCAGTTTTATATTGTTTTTGACATCCTGCACCAATTCATCCATCTCGGATGCATCTTCGGCACGCAGATCCAGGTCAACCATTCTAATGATCTTTTCCAGATTAGGCCTGCTCAACAGGGTCTTTTCCATAAGATAGACCCGGCGTTGGTCATTCGTCTGTGCCGTCAGTCCCCGCAACAGAGGCTTGAGCACAGAGTCCGTGTTCACAAACACCCGGGCCGAGGCCTCAAACTGATCTGGCATGCGGGCCACCCACACCCAGCCCACCAGGCTGATTACCCACGCAGCAACGACAATATACCAACGGTACCGCCAAATCCCTCGAAGGTACCCCAACAGCAAAGCTATGAATTCTTGCATATCGATTAAACCAGACCAGTTTGGAATCAGTTAGAACCAGGCTTCCGGGATAATCAGGATGTCGCCCGGCTTCATGTCAACGTTTGCAGCGATATTGCCATCCTTGATCAATTCCTCTACAAGGACTGAATACTGATGCGGTTGCCCATCTTCTACCCGAACGATGGTAGCCGCGTTACCATCGGCAAAATCCGTTAAACCGCCCACGGCGATCATCACATCCAGCAGAGTCATTTCATCACTGTAAAGCAAGGCTTGAGGCTCAGATGCTTCGCCCACAATCCGAATCTGCTCACTGTAGATACCCACAAATCCGTTCACGATAACAGTGACCAGGGGTTCCCGCAGATAAACAGACAGCTCTTCTTCGATATCCCGCGCCAACTCGGTGGGCGTTTTGCCCGCAGCGGGAATATCTTCCAACAGGGGCGCGCTCAGAAACCCGTCAGGCCGTACCGGCACCGACGTGGAGACCTCGGGATTGCGCCATACGAACAACTGGATGGAATCCCCGGGGGCAACCCGGTATTTAGTGGAATATCGCTCCTGCCCGGTCGCCGGAGGCAGTAACGGGTGCTGGGTGGCACAGCCGCTGAGCATAAGTAGATAAAAAGTCAGTACCCAAAGAGCCATTCCTATTTTAGAAACATTGCGCTTTTCCACGACGGTTATTCTCCCATGCTGGTCTTTCATTAAATTCCCCGACAAATCCGAGACCACCAGACCGGCAGCTCGATCCGCTAACCATATGCCACTGTTCGAGTCGACAGCTGATTCCGAGACATTAAAACATCGCCGGTCCATTATTTTTCACGTAATTTCAGACCGATATCCGTGCCCTTCTGTGATCGCCGATCATACCAGACTTCCAAAGGCACATTAAGATCCGCTTTCCTATCCAGGATTGCGGATTTGGTAACCGCATTCTATAACGGCTCGCTGTCCGAAAAAGTTGAGGAATTTCTTGCCGGCGCCTGCCCTGCTCCGCTGAGCGGCTCGCAATAGATCCGTACCGGTCCGCCTGGTGAGAAATCCGGGCTGGACTAGGGTGCGCGCAAAAACTGTTCTATGCGGCGCACACCTTCGGCTAGCCGATCTATTGAGGTGGTATAGGCGAAACGAACGTGTTTTTCGGGACGGTTACGCCCAAAATCGATCCCTGGCGTAACCGCCACGCCTGCCCGCGCCAAAAGGCGCTCGCAAAATTCCCTGCTGTCGTCGGCCACGCCCTCACTATTGGCATAAAGATAAAAGGCCCCATCGGGGGTAACCGGCAGACGGAATCCCAGCTTCCGCAGCGCCGGCAACAGGAAATCACGCCTACGCTGGAACTCCAGCCGCCGCTGTTCCAGAATCTCAATGGTCTTCGGTGCAAATGCCTCCAAGGCCGCGTATTGTGACAGCGTAGGCGCGGCAAGAAATATGTTTTGTGCAAGCCGATCCAACGCATCCACATACGCCTCGGGCGCTACCGCCCACCCAAGACGCCACCCCGTCATATTGAAATACTTGGAAAAACTATTGACAACAAATACATCATCCGCGTGACTCAAGGCCGTAAAAGCCGTGCCCCCGTAGACCAAGCCCTGGTAAATCTCATCTACGATCAAGGTCGCCCCGCGCTCGGACACCAGCCGATGAATATCGGACAGCGCTTGTTGCGAAATCAGCGTTCCCGTCGGATTCGACGGCGACGCGAGCACTACAGCCCGTACCGACGGGCTCCACGCCCTCTCGAGCAACGCCGCGTTCAATTGATACCCGGTATCGGCATCGACGGGAACCCCCTTGGGTATGCCGCCTACCAGCTCAACGAAATGGCGGTTACAGGGATAGCCGGGGTCCGTCATAATAACCGTCTCACCGGGATTGACCAGCACGCTCAAGATCAGTTGCAGGGCTCCGCTGGATCCAGGTGTAACCGCGACCCTGCCCGCGTCGACGGACACACCGAATCTTTCGCTGTAGTGCCTGGCTATGGTTCGGCGCAGATCCGGGAGACCCAGCGCCGGGGTATAGCGGGTCTTGCCCGCCTCCAACGCTTGATGACCTGCATGCACGATCGGTTCGGGCGTGGCGAAATCGGGCTCACCTATTTCCATGTGCACAATCGAGCGGCCCTTGGCCTCCAGTTCCCGGGCGCGCGCCAGTAGATCCATGACATAGAAG
>JAUXGQ010000385.1 GCA_030621975.1 Gammaproteobacteria bacterium
CCTGCCAGGCGCGATTCGCGGATGGAAGCCGGATCAGCTTGTCTATCGTACCGCGGCCGATCCAGGCATTGCAGCCACTGCAGATTCGGGTAACGACGGAAGGACTGGATGCGCAGGAGGTGGCGGTTGATTTTCAGGGCCTGGGCATGAATATGGGCTACAACCGCCCGCGCTTGAAAAAAGAAGCGGATGGACAGTTTTCGGGCTCGGGTATGCTGTCCACATGCATTCTGGAACGTATGTCCTGGGAAGCCACCGTGCTGGCGAAAGCCGACGAGGGTGTCATGGCTGCTCCGTTCCGGTTCGAAACCATTCGTCCATGAGGCAGCGAAAATGCGCCCGATGAACAGGTACGCTTGGGTAGTCGCCGTCGTGGCGATCGGGCTGGCGCTGGGATGGGTGATTTCCCGTTGGACACCCGTCGACCGCGGGGCTTCTTCCCTGAGTGAGGCACCGCGCGGGGGGGACTTCACACTCGAAGCGCCGAATGGCCCATTCCGCCTCCAGGAGCACCGCGGCAAGGTGGTCCTGATCTATTTCGGCTACACCTTTTGTCCGGACATCTGTCCAACCAATCTCGCGTTGATGGCTCAGGCACTGAATGCCATGACCGAGGAGGAGCTGACGCGGGTTCAGGGCGTGTTCATCAGCGTGGATCCCGGGCGTGACACCCTGGATCTGCTCGCGGCGTACACGGACCACTTTCACCCCGCCATCGTCGGCATGACCGGCGACCCGAACGACCTGGCCGGGATTGCCGCACGCTACGGTGCCGCCTACCACAAGGTTGAGGGCGAATCCCAGGGGGGGTATCTGGTCGACCATTCTTCCAACACCTACGTGATCGCCCCCGATGGATCGCTTCACACAATCCTGTCGCATGCAACACCCCCCCCGGAAATCCTCGAAGTTACCCGCAGACTGCTCGCTCAAACCCAGGCCAGCAGTTGACCTAATCCAGGAGAGACCGACATGAAACCTTACCTGCGTAGCTACCTTCTTCTCGTTTTACCCCTGCTGATCGGCCTGACATCGATGCCGTTGATCGCCGCGGAAGACGCCGCGGGCAGCGTGTTCGCAACCGATCCTTACGTGCGCGCCATGGCGCCGGGGCAGACGAGCAGTGCGGCTTTCATGAAGCTGCGCAACGGCAGCAACACCGACCATGCCGTGGTGAGCGCCGAGAGTGCTGCGGCGAGGATCGTTGAGCTGCATATCCATACAATGGAAGATGGCATGATGCGAATGCGGCAAGTAGACAGGATCGATATTCCAGCCCAGGGTGAGACGGTACTCCAACCCGGCGGACTCCACGTCATGCTCATGGGCGTCAAAAGCACGCTTAAGGCGGGGGACAAGGTCTCGGTCACACTGGTCTTTGAAGACGGCAGTAGAGAGGAGATCCAGGCCCCGGTACGCAAGATCAAAACGAAGATGCAGATGCATTGAGGAACCTCGGATCGGCCTTGAGTCATAGCAATGACTATGCCCCTGCGGCCGATCGACCAGCCTGCTTTGCCAGCTCGACCCTAAATCCCGAACCCTGGTGAGACGTCCGGGCTATACGAAGTCACCAGATCAATGCACCTTGTTTTATATCAGGAGGTATAACCATGACTACACGCACTCACATACAGAAGATGTTCATCCTCTGCCTCGCTCTGACGCTTGCGCTTCTTTCCGGAACCCTGTCGGCGACGGAGAAGAAGACCATCTTTTATAACGTCACAACGGAAGAGGTATGGCCCGCGGGCATGGCGCTGGGACAGGCCAATATGGCCCTGAAAAACGGCTATAAGGTCGTAATCTTTCTCAACGTTCGCGGCGTCTTTCTCGCGTCCACAAGCTTCAAGACCGACAGCTTTGGCGGCTCGGGAAAGAGCCTGCAGGATATGCTCAGGTCTGCGATGGACGGGGGCGCAAAGGTCGTCATTTGTCCCATGTGCATGAAAAAGGCTGGGATGACCATGGACGACGTGATAAAGGGCATCGTGAAAGGAGGGCCGGACGTCATGAAGGCCATGACTGCGGACGACACCGCCGTTATCAGTTACTGATCCTGCGAACAAACTCCGCTATCTGCCTCAGGGCAAGATCCCAGTTGTGTTCCCGGGTGAAGCCCGAGGCCTTGCGGGGTTTGAAGCGAACACGCTCGGTAGCGGGTGCAGGTTCGCCCGCAAGCGGGCTCCTACGAAAAAAACACGTTTTGACCCGACAGAGAAACGGTGAACTCAAGCGCCTGGCGGCCCATCCGCCAGGTCGGCTAAAAGGTCCCGGTTACAGCAGGCTGTGTACCAGGTTCACCCAGTAGGTCATGCCCACCGGGAGGATGTCGTCGTTGAAGTCGTAACGGGGATTGTGCAGCGCACACCCGTGGGAGCCTTCGATACCGTTGCCGATGACCACGTAGGCCCCCGAACACTCGCTCAACAACCAGCCGAAATCCTCGGCACCCATGGTGGGCTCCATATCGGTGCGCAGATTGGCTTCGCCAACGGTCTCGAGCATGGCGACGATGGCCATATCGACCTCTCGATCAGTGTTGACGGTCGCGAGATAGCGGCGCTCGTAGTTGAACCGGGCGTTCAGGCCATGGGCCGCGGCGATGCATTCCGCCATTTGTCGCATACCGGATTCGAGCAGGTCCTGTATCTCCGGGTTAAACGCGCGGGCGGTTCCGGACAGGGTCAGGGTTTCAGGGATCACGTTGCTGGTACGGCCGCCATGGATCTGGGTCACGCTGATCACCGCCGACTCAAGGGGATCGGTGTGACGACTGACGATGGTCTGCCAGGCCGTAATCAGGTGCGCGGCGGTCAGTATGGGGTCCCGGGCCTTATGGGGATAGGCGCCGTGCCCGCCCACCCCTGTCAACTCCAGGTCGAAGAAATCGGCGCAGGCCATGATCGGTCCTTTGCCCACTCCCATTTTTCCCGCTTCCAGGCCGGGCCAGTTGTGCAGGCCGAAGATCGCCTGCATGGGAAAACGCTCGAACAGTCCCTCCTCCACCATCACCCGGGCGCCGGCCATGTTCTCCTCGGCAGGTTGAAACAGAAAATAGACGGTACCGTCGAAGTCCCTGGTCAGGGCCAGATAACGGGCGGCCCCGAGCAACATCGCCGTGTGTCCGTCGTGCCCGCAGGCATGCATCTTTCCCGGGTGTTGGGAGCGGTACTCCAGGGCGCTCGACTCGTCGAGGTCCAGGGCATCCATGTCGGCCCGTAAACCGATGGCACCCTCGCCGTCACCGTTGCGCAGTTCGCCAATCACGCCTGTTCCCGCCAATCCACGGTGAACCGTCAGGCCGTATTCCTCGAGTTTTTCCGCCACCAGACGGGAGGTACGATGCTCCTCAAACGCGGTTTCGGGGTAAGCATGCAGATCGCGTCGGGTAGCGATCAGCTCGGGCAGCATGGCCTTGAGCAGGTCGGATCGGATCATGTCAGGTCCCGGGAATCCCCCGCAGCCTGTCGGACTTAGGGGTTCGTAGCGAGGGAAAGCGGGATCGAG
>JAUXGQ010000330.1 GCA_030621975.1 Gammaproteobacteria bacterium
GTCCGAGAATAGATGGCCTACTGCGGAAAAGCCATTTCGGCCAGATTTTCCGGTTAAAATCGTTAAATATGGCCAATATTCGCCTCATTCGAGCACGCAATCCGTCTCGGCCCCACGCCCGCTCGCTACGACCGCCATGGATGGCGGAAGTGCCGGTTTTGCAGGAGCAACAAACCGATCGGTCCCCATTCTCGGACAGCCTCCTAGTTCATGAGAGCCCCGCTGACAGTTTTTCTTCGGACCGCAGTTTTGCCCTTGGTCGTGCCCCTGTCGGGGTGCTCTATGCTGGATGTCTTTTCCAGCTCTGACGACCGAGATCCCCCTGCCGAACTGATCGAATTCGAGTCCACGCTGAAGGTCAAGACACTATGGTCGAGGTCGGTTGGGGAAGGGACTGCGGAGCAGCGAGTCAACCTCGTGCCCTACGTCTATAGGGGACGGGTGTTCGCTGCCGATCGTGCCGGCGAGGTAACGGCACTGGATGCGGCTTCGGGCGAGGAGGTGTGGAAGGTGGAGACGGATCTGGCGGTCTCCGCCGGGCCCGGCGTCGGGGAAGGGGTGGTGGTGCTGGGCACCAGTGATGCCGAAGTTGTGGCGCTGGACGAGAGCAACGGCGAGCAGATATGGCGGGCCCGAGTGTCCAGTGAGGTCCTGTCCGTACCGAAGATGGCCGAGGGTATCGTGGTCGTGCAGACCATCGACGGCAAGGTGATGAGTCTCGATGTCCTTACCGGGGAAAGGCGCTGGGTTTACCAGCGTTCCGTGCCGGTATTGACCCTGCGGGGAACGAGTTCGCCGGTAATCGATGGTTTGCAGGTGATCAGCGGATTCGCCAGCGGCAGGCTGGTGGCACTGGACCTGATCAGCGGAAAACCCCTGTGGGAAACCCGCATCACCACACCCAGCGGACGCTCCGAGCTGGAGCGCATGGTCGACTTAGACGGTGATCCGGTGGTACACGATGGCATCGTTTATGCGGCCACTTTTCAGGGAGATCTGGCGGCCGTTGCCGCGGACACCGGAGTTGTGCTGTGGCGCCGCGATGTGTCTTCATTTGCAGGGATGAGTGTAGACTGGCGCTACATCTATCTGACAGACGTTCAGGATTCGGTCTGGGCATTCGACCCCAGCAATGGATCCGCCGTGTGGCGGCAGAAAAAGCTGCGCGGCAGGCGACTGACCGCACCGGCGGTATTCGATGACTATATCCTGGTTGGCGATTTTGAGGGTTACCTGCACTGGCTGCACACCGAAGATGGTCGCATGGTGGCGCGCAACCGGGTAGGAGACGTTGCCATCGGGGTCCAGCCGAGGGTCGTGCTCGACACGGCCTATGTGTACACTGAGGAAGGCGAACTGGCGGCGCTGACGACGGCGACGGCGCAAACCGAAACCGAAACCGAAACCGAATGATGATCCATGTTGCCCGTTATCGCACTGGTTGGCCGACCCAACGTAGGCAAGTCAACCCTCTTTAATCGTCTGACACGCACCCGTGATGCATTGGTGGCGGGTCAACCCGGCCTGACCCGGGACCGTAAATACGGGGTGGGCAGGCTGGGCGATCGCCCCTGTCTGGTGGTGGATACCGGGGGGCTGAGCGGTGTCGCCGAAGGCCTCGATGCCCTCATGGAACAGCAGGTGCTGCGCGCCATCGCCGAGGCCGACCATATCCTATTCCTGCTCGATGCCAAAGAGGGGTGCTCTGGGAGCGATGAGTTCATCGCCGCCCAGTTGCGCAAGACCGGAAAGCCGGTAACCCCCGTTGTGAACAAGAGCGAGGGTCAGGATGAGGCCATGACCACGGCGGATTTTCACATCCTGGCCCTGGGGCAACCCGTCGCCATCTCCGCGCTGCACAAGCAGGGCGTCAAGCGTCTCATCGATTCGGTGCTGGCGAAATTACCCGAACCCCCGCAGGAACAGGCGCCGGAGGAGGAACGGGGCATTCAGATCGCGGTGGTGGGGCGGCCCAACGTGGGCAAGTCCACCCTGGTCAACCGTATGCTCGGTGAGGAACGCGTCCTGGCCTACGATCAGCCCGGGACCACCAGGGACAGCATCTTCATCACCTATACCCATGATGACAAGCCCTACACCCTGATCGATACAGCCGGTGTGCGACGCCGGGCACGCGTCAGCGAAGCGGTGGAAAAGTTCAGCGTGATCAAGACGCTTCAGGCCATCGAGCAGGCCAACGTGGTGCTGCTGATATTGGATGCGCGGCAAGGAATCGGCGAGCAGGATGCCTCCCTGGCGGGGCATATCCTCGAAAGCGGCCGCGCCCTGCTCGTGGTGGTGAATAAATGGGACGGACTCGAGCGCGAAGAGCGGGAGCGAATCAGATCGGAGCTCGACCGTAAGCTGCCGTTTCTGGATTTCGCGTCGCGACACTTCATCTCGGCCCTGCACGGCACCGGTGTGGGCGATCTCTACGCACAGATCGATCGAGTCTATGCCAATGCGATGCGTAATCTCGCCACCGCCACACTGACCCGATTGCTGGAAGCTATGCTGACGGAGCATCAGCCGCCGCTGGTAAGGGGCCGGCGTATCAAACTGCGCTATGCGCACCAGGGCGGACAGAATCCTCCGCTCATCGTGATCCACGGCAACCAGACCGCTGCGGTACCGCCGTCCTACAGGCGTTACCTGGTCAACCGTTTCCGTCGCCTGCTGAAACTGGATGGCACGCCCATCCGTATCGAGTTCAAGTCCGGTGAAAACCCGTTCAAAGGCCGCAGGAACAAGCTCACCCAAAGCCAGCTGCGCAAGCGCCAGCGGCTGAAGAAGTTTGTCCGCCGTAGGTCATGACATGATCTTTGCCCGGATTTTCCACCACAGAGGACACAGAGGCCACAGAGCTGTCTAGATTAAACGAAATATCTCTGTGCCTTCTGTGGTGAAAGATCCGCATCAGGGTGATGTGCTCATGAAACCGGACAACGCTGGCTACGAACTGGTCGCTTCGCTGTTCCTGAGGCTGCTGGCGTTGATTTACCTGATGGCCTTCGTCTCCATTGGCGTGCAGATTCTGGGGTTGGCCGGCGCCGAAGGTATCCTGCCCTTTGCGGACGAGTTGCGGCACGCGGAGGCCCGGCTGGGTTCAGAGCGCTTCTGGTTGATTCCCACACTTTTCTGGGTCGACGTCAGCGACCTTGCGTTACAGGGCATCGCCGTCGCGGGTTGTATCTTTTCGGTCCTGTTGTTGTTCAACCTGTACGTAAAGTCGGTGCTCGTCCTGCTGTTTCTATGCTACCTGTCCCTGTTCCAGGCCGGCCAGCTGTTCATGAATTTCCAGTGGGACTATCTGCTGTTGGAAAGCGGCTTTCTTGCCATCTTTCTGCCCCGCGGCCCACGGCTCGTCATCTGGCTTTTTCGCTGGCTGCTGTTTCGCGTGAGGTTCCTCTCGGGCGCCTCCAAGCTGATCAGTGAGGACCCTTCCTGGTCCAACCTCACGGCGCTCGAGTATTACTTCGAGACCCAGCCCCTCCCGCATTGGGTTGCCTGGTACGTCCATCAGCTGCCGGAGTGGTTCATGCGGTTCAGCGCCGGCACGGTGTTGTGCATCGAAATACTGGTGCCGTTTATGATGTTCATGTCCCGCGGGCCGAGATTCTTCGCGGCCTGGGCCACCCTGTCGATGCAGGCGCTTATTCTGCTGACCAGCAACCATAACTTTTTCAACCTTCTCACCATGGTCCTGTGCCTGTTTCTGTTCGATGACCGGGCGCTGCGTCGTGTCATGCCCGCATCCCTGGTCCCCTGGCTGGGTAGCGGGAGCGGGTCTCGACTTCATAACCGACGAACTTCCGGTA
>JAUXGQ010000237.1 GCA_030621975.1 Gammaproteobacteria bacterium
GAATCAGCTCCATGTCCAGGATCTTACACAGGGAAACCACATGCGGCAGGATATGCTCCGCCACCAACGACCCGTCCAGGGGCACAATCAGGCTCTTAAACTCGACCGGACCGCCGTCGGGACCCTTTGCCCTTACCGGAATCAGCAGGACGGGGGCTTGAACATGCTGTACGACCTTGTGCGCGACGCTTCCAAGCATCCAGCGTTTGGGTCCCGTGTAGCCATGTGTCGACATCACAACGAGTGTCCCCTCCTGGGTCTCGGCCTGCGCGGCAATAACCTCCGCGGCCGGTCCCGTCTTCACGGTGTATTTTGGCTTCAAGCCCGCTGGAAAAGCGTCGGCAATCTGCTGCAGATAGGCGTCGGCGTCCTTTGCAACCTCGGCGGCTACCTTATCGGGGATATCTTCAATCGCCGCGACGGCGTAGACCAGTTCAACCGTGACATTGAAGGCCTGGGCGAGATGTTGCGCATGGGGCAATACCCGCTCCGATAGCTCCGAGCCGTTCAGCGGCACCAATATTCTCGTGTACATCTGTCTTCCCCCCTCTCTATTGGGTTGATCTGTTATCCACGCAGGGCCTAATCGAGCGCCGTCGGCGGCGCATCTTGTCATATCAGGCAAAGGGTATTACCCAGATGAGCATGCCCAGGATGTAGCAGATGACGCTGGCGGCCAGAGTAAAGGTTATGCTCCACTTCAGGAACTCCTTGAGGGGCACCTTGCGTTTATCCTCGCGCTCAACGATGTTCAGGGCGACGTAAAGGGCCGGGGCGCCCGCGATGGTCAGGTTGCTGCCGAGGGTT
This sequence comes from Gammaproteobacteria bacterium, assembly GCA_030621975.1. Classification (GTDB taxonomy): domain Bacteria; phylum Pseudomonadota; class Gammaproteobacteria; order Chromatiales; family Chromatiaceae; genus JAUXGQ01. The sequence goes on from JAUXGQ010000237.1 coordinate 808, forward strand.
CCGGACCAGACCAGCATCCAATACAAGGGCCAAGTCTGCACTCCCTGCTCGCCGAGATCACGGATCATGTAGAGAAACGTCAGGATGTAGGCATCGTGCTCGACCACGCCGACGATCGGAACGGTGACCCAGTAAAGAAGCGAGGCGCCCGCAATCAGGTTCTCCTTGAAAAGCGGGGCGAGCGCATCCGCGAGATCCTTCAACAGGTGGGTCTTCTCAAAACCGCCGACCAGGGCGAAAAGTCCGATATAGAAGAAAATGGCCCGCCAGTCCAGCTCCTGGAGTATCTCTTCAAACTCCGGTTTCTTCAGACGGTGCCCCATTACCTCGACGACCAGGATCAGAACCATCGCGCCGGTCAGCGCGATGAAGCCAAGGTGGACGCCCAGGTACTCACGCAGTGACATGGCGATGATGGTGCCGAAGAAACCCACGAGCACAATGGTCGCAAACAGTTTGTCGGGGATCCGGGCATCGAAGGGCAACTCGGCATTCGCGTTAGACCCACCGGCCCCCTGCTTGCCCCCGCTCGCAGACGAACCTCGAAACCCGAACAGGTACATCACGAAAAGGGTCAGGACGAACACGACCATCAGGATAGGAAACGAAGAGGGAAGCCCATCCTGCCACACGAATTCCATGAACTCGATACCCGAGACACTGTGCAGCATCTGCGGTGGCAGGTCCCCGAGCAGCAGCGCGGTGCCCATAAAATTGGAACTGAATCCAATCATCAGAATGACCGGAGCCAGTGGCATATTCAAATGCCTGACGATAGGGATGGCCACCGGCGCCATCATCAATATGACGACGACATTGTCCACAACCAGGGAGATGATCCCGGACAGCATGGACAGGATCATGACCAGCAAGGCCCCATTACCGCCTGACATGTCCAGAGCCTTTACCGACAACCATTCCGGAATACCCGTTTTGCCCAGATATCCAGCGATAATCCAGATGCTCACCAGGATGGCCATGACGTTCCAGTCAACCGCGTTGAACGCCTGCCCTTCGGTCATGGTACCCATCCAGACCATTGCCAGTACACCCAGTACGGCGGAGACGGAGCTGTCGATTTTCCCGGAGACAATAGCCAATATCGTTGCCGCAAAGATGATCACGGTCACCCAAAACGTAAAATCAGTCATTTCTGCCATGTTCTTTTCCCCTCTTGGCCCGGATCGTCTTGGGCTTACCGTAAATACCGCTGCCACCAAACTGGAGCGACGAGCTGGTTGTTCATTAGTGTTCTATGGGACAGGCCCTCGACGACCCGTTTGAGATGGGTTGCGCCAGCACTGCATCCGCAGGTGTCGAATAGCGTTCGCTTGGGCGACACTGCCTCGTCAGAACGGGCTGCAGGCAACGTGCGGCTCCGGTGAGGTACTAGGTGAATGGTAAAATCAGCGTATATCACAGCTTTATGTTTCTTTTTTGTGACAGCGACGTATGGTTACAGTTTTTTGTTTCGTTTTTATGACAACGGGCGGCAAATCTGAAACCAGCCCCGAATCAGCGGCTTTCCGATTTGTCGCACAACTGTTTCCAGCATGCCGGGTTTGCTGCGCCTGCGCAGGCGCTGTTTGCCGATTTCAGTACGATGAACGGAATCCGTCTTTGCGGCCGAGACGATGCCGCTCTTTGCATTCAACAGGACGCTGTTGCGGGGGTTCTGCGGCGTGGGTAGTACGGGCCCCGCGCCCAACCAGGGCCAGATGTTCAGTACGGCCAGGAACGAAGCCGCGACATAGGTCAAGGAGCTGGCGATCAGGATCTCCCTGGCGTTCTTTGACTGTTCATCACTGATGTAGCCATCGCGCAACATCGGCATCGCGCGACCAAAGCTGGCATCCAACTCGGTGGGTAAGGCTGCCATCTGAGCGGCCATCCCGGTCCCCAAGATAGTCAAGACAGCCGAACCGATTAACAGGGGTGGTACCCGATGCTGGGTGAATACCGCAGCAGCCGGAACGGCCATGAGTATCACCGTACCCACCTGTCCGACTGCGTGCGCCAGCTTGACAAGACGCATCCGCCATATAAAAGGACCGTAATTCGACGCATCCTGGAGTGCATGGGACACTTCGTGCGCGGCGGTAGTCATAGCAGTCAGGGTCTTACGGTCAAGTTTGTCGCGGGTGAGACGTACGGCCTTGGCTTTGGGATCGTAATGATCGCCTATGTCGGTGCTTTCCACTTTCACACTGTGAAGTTGGTGACGCGCGAGGAGCTCCCTCGCCAATTCGCCACCTGTGCAAAAATGATCTTCCTCCTTGCGGTTATGCCGCTTCAGTACCTGTCTAACCCATAACTGCGGCCCAAAGATCAGTGCCACCACCGGAATTACGATTACTGCAGGATGCATAGCAAAACACCTCCGCTCAAACGACATTCAACAAATTCAGAGTCAGAGTAGGAATCAGACCAGGGTCTGCGCAGGTCAAGCATGCGCCCCCCGCCCAAGGCTCTCAAACCCGGCAATCGGTTCGCGCGTATTCGAGCCCGGGCATTTTTCTGATACGGTTGAACTTAACCTGGAGTGCCCGGTTCCTTTCCCGGCCGCGGCCTTCTTCGTTGACGCCTTAGCTGTGCGCCATCGAGCTTTTGCTCTCGTCGTTCTCGTTAAGCGCCGAAACGTCCGACTTTAAGAAACAAGGCGGCCCAACCAATCGGCTCGCGCCCTTACCCGGCAGACGAAAAAAAACCGGCGATGGTGCGAGACTTACGCCGGTTTTGGATCCATTGACCACTCGCCTTGATCTACGCCTCTTGCGGCTCAGACTCAGGTGCAGCCTCAACATCAGGTTGGGCCTCAAGCATGGCCTGGGGTTCACCCAGCATCCTTTTGGCCAGCGCAGTGCTCGCCATCGCGCCAAGCATGGCGCCCGCCGCGGAACCCCAGGGACCCAGGCTCAAACCGAAGGCAGCACCCAGCCTCGTAGCCGCCCAGGAACCACCCGCTCCGCCGGCAATGGCGCTGCCTGCCAAAAGTAATGAGTTTTTGATATTGGTATCCATCGTTCCCCCTCAATAATTTGCCCAGTTCAATCCATAGCGCTGGATTGACGAGTTCGATATCTCTACCCGAATGATAGTTTGTTGCAGAATATGGCTCGTATGTCGAGCCAGAGTGCGCCTGTACGTCGGAGCGCGGATTGCTGGTGACTATCTAAAAAACGTAGAGGGAAAAGTATATCACGGAGCATCCATATTCACAGAGAAAACGCGCAGTCCGCGCGCCATGATTTGCGCTCTCTAGTTTCATACGGAGCTTTGTGGTAATAATAACGTTATATGCAAAGTCAGGGTAACGGATCCCTATCGGCAGAGGTGCCTGCGACCGTCTCGCGCGATGCGATATTTGTGTCCGGCTACTCTGTCAGGGCCAAGTCCCGAACTTTCAGCCGGTCGCGATTGGGATGCCATCGGCACGCACTACACAGAGGGGGAACTGCACTTATGAACCGACGCGCTAAAATGAGCATGGCCACCAGCGAAAACGTCAATAAACAACAGGCGCCGGGCTTCGAGCAGGCGACCTCGGTGGCCGAGCCTACTCCGGCCCCGTCGAGCGCACCACCCCAATCCCGCCCGCGGCCGGCTGCCCGCGCCTCTAAACCCAAGACATCTAAACCCAGGACCTCTAGATCCAAGGCCTCTAAGCCCCAGGCCCCTGAGCCGAAGCAAGCCGCCAAGCCCCAGGCCCCTGAGC
>JAUXGQ010000221.1 GCA_030621975.1 Gammaproteobacteria bacterium
GTGTTGCCGCCGCCGTGCAGCACCAGCGAGGGATCGGCGCCCAGCAGGCGCGAACTGTACACGCGCTGTTCCAGGTCGGTTGTATACTTTGCAGCTTCCTGATCGTTCCAAAGGTTTTTCATGAGATTCTCTAAATTAAGGTAACTATACCCACGACCGTACCCGTCAGACAGGTGGCGAGGGTACCCGCAATGATCGATTTAATACCCAGCCCGACGATCTCCTGGCGACGCTCGGGTGCCATGGTGCCCATACCCCCGATCATGATGCCCAGACTGCCGAAATTGGCGAAACCGCAAAGGGCGTAGGTCATAATCAATCGGCTGCGTTCGCTGAGCTCATCCTGCGACAGCCGACTCATCTCCAGGTAGGCAAGGAACTCGTTGAGCACGGTCTTGGTGCCCATCAGGGCGCCCGCGGTCTTCGCCTCCTCCCAGGGGATACCCATCAGCCAGACCACGGGCGACATGAGGATCCCCAGCAACTCCTGAAGGCTCGGGCTGCCGAAACCGGCGAGGATCTGGTTAAACAGGCTGACCAGCGCGACCAGCACCACCAGCATGGCGATAATGTTCAGCAGGAGTTGCAGCCCGCTCAAGGTACCCTGGGTGATGGCGTCCATAGCGCTGGTGGCTGATTGCGGTGCAACCAACTGTCCCTCGGTACCGCTGCCGGTCTCCGGCACCATCATGCGCGCCACCATGATGGCCGCCGGCGCGGAGATCAAAGACGCAATCAGGATATGGCCCATGGCGTCGGGAATAACGGGGCCGAGTATGGTGGCATAAAGCACCATCATGGTCCCCGCGATGGTGGCCATGCCGCATGTCATCAGGGAGAACAATTCGGAGCGCGACAGCTTCGAAAGGTAGGGTCGCACAAACAGGGGCGCCTCGACCATACCGACGAAGATATTCGCGGCCGCACCCAGGCCGAGTGCCCCACCCACACCCAGGGTTTTTCGTAACACGAAAGCGAAAAGTCTCACCACCAGGGGCAACACACGCCAGTAAAACAACAAAGCGGACAAAGCCGAGACCACCAGGATCAACGGCAGGGCCTGAAAAGCCAGAATAAAACTGCTTACCCCCTCTTTTTCCGCAAAAGGAACATCACCCCCACCCAGAAATCCGAACACGAAGCGGGTGCCCGCCCGGGTCGCGTCTTCCAGCGACAGGAGCGCCTGATTGAGACCAAGAAAAAACTCCTTGAACAAGGGCAGTTTGATCAGTACCAGGGCCAATCCAAACTGCAGGGCCAACCCCGCGACGGGGATCCGCCAGTGCACAAGGTTGCGTCCCTCGCTGAACAACCAGCCGAGCAGGGTTAAAAGAACAAGTCCAAGCAGACTCTGAAGTAACATGGTGTGATAGTCGGATTGCTGGCACGGCATTCTACCAGAGGGGCGCTTACCTCTGTCGAGAATATGTAGTGCCGGAGATATAAAGAAATTATTACTATTAATTGCGGGATTTGACCTCTATAGCTAGTAGACTATAGAGTATCAACACATGTTCGCGCCCGAAGTCATGGCCGTAGTGGACAGATTACTCTAAACATCGCTGGTCGGGTCTACATCAATAACGCGAATGATTATTCATTGTAACCGACCCGTTTAGATGGGCCGGGCAGGGGGTAACAGTCAACCCACCAGCCATCGGGCGGTCGAGGATCTCCGAGCGGGTCCCAAGCAGATGTCTGCGAAGAGGACCGCTGATGCCGGGAGTCGACAGTCCTGCATCGAGGATCGCAATGGCAGCTCCACGACAGCCCCGTTCCGCAAGCAGGTGGGCCAGGTTGTTACGCGCCCCGGCATGCGCGGGGTCTTCAGCGAGCAGCCGCCGATACTGCGCTTCAGCTGCTTGCGGATCACCCCGTCGATAATGAATGTTGCCCAGTCCGAACCGAGCCAGGGTGTTGTCGGGCCAGCGGGACAAGGCGCTGGCGTAGAAAGTCGCCGCACTGTCAAGCTGACCGCTGGACTCCAGCGCAGCGATGGCGTGCAGGTAACGGGTTTTATCGGGCGCGACCGGCATCTCGCCGGGGCGCAGAGTCACCAGAGACCAGTAATCCGCAAACCCCCAGGTGCGCATGAACTTACGGGTACTCATGGTGAGCCGTTTCCGGTCCCCGGAACGCAGTATGAACTCGTTGCGGGGCGCGTCAAAGCCGACTACCACGGCGTAATGCCAGACCGGATAACCCGGCAGGCCGAGGTTCTGCAATACCAGCACCGGGCGACCGGCCGACAGCTCGCCCAGTAGGGCCGGGAGCCCCGCGTCAAGGGGGTAGGGGAGGCGGGCGTAGCGGCGGCTCGCCGCAATCAGTTCCAGCTGCAGGCTGCCCTGGCGCTCGGGCAAATAGACCTTGCCCGTTAACTCATCAGGGGTAACGCTGACGTCGGATGCGGCAAGAACGGTAGCCAGCGCTGCAGGCCCGCATTGATATTCCTGCTGTGGAAAGAAGGGCGTGTCTTGCAGTTCCAGCGCGTGCGGCAGACCGGTGCCCTGCAGGTAGGACTCGAGGGCAGGTTGGCGGGTAGCGCACCCGCTGATCAGCAAAAGCAGAGCCGCAATCAGGCCCGTGGGCCTGATTGCGATATCGGGCATACGGCTCAGGTCGTTTTGAAGATGTCGATGACGCCGGTCAACTCGAGAATGATCAGCACCACGAAGACTACGCCGATAACAACCAGAATACCGCCAGCCGGCAGGGTCTCGATATTCTCGTCCAGCAGGCGCAGTTCCTCATCGGTCAGGGCGGCAAGACGCTCCTGCACTTCCCTTGGATCAGCCCCAAGCGCGACCATCTGTTCCCGAACATCGTCTCGGGAGATGAACCTCTCAACCCGGTCCCGGGCCAGGCTGTCACGGGACTGCTCGGCCTCGATCAGCGTCTGGGTGCCGATCATGCTCCCATAGCTTATCGAGGGCAGCCCAGCGCCCAACAGGCTAAGACTCAATACGCACGCCAAAAATCGTTTTATAAAAATCCGGTACACTTTCTGTCTCCCTTGTTGCCCAGCGAAACCAAACGTTCGTGGGTCTATGTCGGCGCGAAAAAAGATAAATTTAATTCTTCTGGGGGTTTTTCAAAACAATGTCAGCGTCTGTGCTATGTTGTATCGGTATTAAAAGGGGCGCTTTTCCGGCTTAGCGGCTGGATTCCCGGGAAATAAGCGGGTTATGCTTCACCATTAAACTATCCAATCGAGATGGACAGACATGAATTACCACCATCGTATAATGATCTTGACGGCAACAATCACTGCCAGCGCCACTATCGGTGCGCAGGAAGTCTACGAAAACGTCGATCGACAGGGCGTGGTCGAATTCAGCGATCGACCCAGCCCCGGCGCGAAGGAGATCGACGTCAAACCCAATGTGGTAGATATTGTGCCGGTTAAGCCCATTGAACAGTCTCGCCCCACACCGCCAACCGGGGCGTCCAAGGCACCTGCAGGCAGAGTACAACCCGAGGTGATCCGGCAAGACACAGCCGGCGATTATTATGATGACTACGGCAACCGCAGGAAAATACGCCGGGAACGCCAGGAGCGGGCGGAGCGCGGGGAGAAAGCTCTCCGACAGCCAATACGCAAGGAGTTGGGGAGGGGGGCCGCGCACCCGGGCGGGCATCGACGGTAGTGACCTCCTTGCCTTAGAATTGCCAGGCTTGGCCCCTTTGAATTCTAATGCGTAAGGACCGCCTTGGCTTCGACCTCGAACAGACTGGTTCTTTCGCTACCTTTCACCAACTCGCATTGGATGTGGTAGTTGGGGAGCACAAGTTTGATCTCCATGGTCGCGTCGCCGGACATCAGCAATTCCTTAATGGCCTTAGCGGCATGGGACGGCATTTCGTCCAGGGCCTTGTCGACCAGCCGGAAAGCGGCTTCCCCAAAACTATCATAGATAGTGTGTTGATCAAACATGGCCTGCTCACCTTTGTCTGCAAGACATACTGACGGCTACTCGCACCAGCTTGCGGGGTTTCCCGCGCCGGTGATCTTCGATGGCCATCTTCACGCTTCCGCCATCAGGTTGCCGCTGCAGTACAGATTTCATCTTCCATAAGTGGCGGCAGATTAGGTTCGGACCTGAGCCTTCGTAAGTAGCTGTGCGGAATTCATGGAGTTTTCCCGATAAGGCGGGTAGTTGCCGTCAGTCCTTCGTGGAAATCCGGGAAACGCTCGCCGGCGGTTTTGCCCCTGAAACAGTGTAACCACCCGACTGGCATGGTTATTCAGGTGGATGCCTGCCACAGCGCGCAACCGCACCGATTGCGGTTGAAAAAAAACCCCGCCGAAGCGGGGTCTGGTATCTGCTCGGGTGGAGCAGTCGTCAGGATTGTTATTTCCTGAAAATCGGTAGCGGAGACGGGCTCAGGATTACTTGGCTTTTCGTTTCCAAGCCACGAGAACAGCCACCGCGGCGCCGACACTCAATAGCGCGAATTCAGACGGTTCGGGAATTGAGTTCGCAAACGCAAACCCGGGGGCGAGCAATAGCACTACAGTGCGGATCATTGAAAATTTCACCTTACCTTTCTCTCTTGATCAACGTTGTGAGTGGACCCATACACTGGCAGTTACTGTGCCACATTTACTTTACTCAAGAAATACAATAGGTTGGTCCTTCCGTTGATCCCGCTCCTGGATTCTTTGTAAAAAAATCGGACGAAGGTAACCCAGGCCATAGAACAGAACACCTCGTGAAGGGCAGTCGGCCCCTACCATTGCCCACCTGGCCAACAGAAAAAAGGTCGCTGACAATCAA
>JAUXGQ010000451.1 GCA_030621975.1 Gammaproteobacteria bacterium
GAACAGGCGGTATTGCTCGGACGACTGGGAACCCATACCCGGCGCAGCCGGCTCGGCGCCTTTTCACCGGGCCGGTATACCAAGGCTGATCACCTGGCGACCCGCCAGGCTTTGATCGAGGTCGAGGCAGACGATCTGGCCAATCGCCAGATCGGCAGCCTCTCGGGCGGCCAGCTGCAACGGGTGTTGCTGGCCCGGGCGCTCGTCGGTGAGCCGCGGGTCCTTATCCTGGACGAACCGACGGCGAATATCGACCAGCGGCTGGAAAGCGACATCTTCGATCTATTGAAGCGTCTGAACGCACGCATGACTATCCTCGTCGTTTCCCACGACGTGGGCTTTGTGTCCGGCTACGTAACGCGGGTCGCCTGTATTAATCAGACCCTGATGTGTCATCGCACCGACGCCATCGATGGTCAGATACTCAAAGATCTGTACGGGGAAAACGTGCGCATGGTGGCGCACCGGCATTAGACCATGAGCGAGTTCTTCACAGCCCTGTCAGAGCAATCCTTTCTGCAATCCGCCCTGCTGGCCGGCTTGCTGGCCAGTATCGGTTGCGGCGTGATGGGAACCTATGTGGTCGTCAAACGCATAACGTTTCTCGCCGGCGGCATCGCCCACTCCGTGCTGGGCGGAATGGGCGCTGCCGTCTACTTCGGGTTCGACCCCCTGGTGGGGGCACTCGCCGCTGCCGTCCTGGCGGCGCTGCTGATCGGCTGGGTTCGTCTGCAATGGCAGGCCCAGGAAGATGCCCTGATCGGGGCCCTCTGGGCGATCGGCATGGCGGTGGGCATTCTGTTCATTTCCAAAACACCGGGCTATCAAACGGACCTGATGAGTTACCTGTTCGGCAGCATCCTGCTCGTACCGGACGAGAGCCTTTGGTTTATGGCGGCCCTGGATGCCGTGCTGTTGATGGTCGCAGGCGCCTATCACCGCCAGTTTCTTGCCGTGGTCTTCGACGAGGAGTTCGCCCGCTTGCGGGGCATTCCCGTTGTCTTCTTTTACTTGTTGCTATTGGTGCTGATCGCCGTCACCGTGGTGCTCTTGATCCAGGTCGTGGGCCTGATCCTGGTATTGGCACTCTTGACCTTGCCCGCTGCCATCGCCGGGCACTATGTCAATTCCCTGGGCCGCATGATGCTGTTCGCCACCCTGCTCGGGAGTGCTGTCAGCCTGTCCGGGCTGGCCCTGTCCTACGGTCCGGATTTACCGGCAGGTCCGACCATCGTTTTGCTGGCGGGGGCGATTTACGTGATCTCGGCGCTCTCGACGCGTGCGCTGGCACGGCGTCGGGCGCGGGCTTCGATCCTGCCTTCCGAGACGAGGAGCAAGGGCGTTGAATAAAGAGAAACTCGCGCAAGTCCTGCGCCGCGCCGATCAACTCTGCCAGGAACGCGGCGCCAGGCTGACCGCCCAGCGGCGCACCGTATTGGAGCTGCTTTGCGCCTCCGACAGGCCCTTGAGTGCCTACGAGATTCTGGACCTGATGCGGGCCGCTACCGGAAATCCCGCTCCACCGACGGTATACCGTGCGCTGGAGTTTCTGCTGGACCAGGGCCTGGCACACAAGCTCGAGAGCCTGCACGCCTTTGTGGGCTGCTCGCATCCGGATCATCCCCACGCCAGTCAATTTCTGATCTGCGGGGATTGCGGCGAGGTGAATGAGATAGAAAACGATGCCATAGCCAAGGGTCTCCACTCAGCAGAAAAGGCGGCCCGGTTCAAGACCGAGCGCCCGGTCGTAGAACTTCTGGGCACCTGCGCCCAGTGTGCGGAAAAGTACCATGCCGAAACCTGATGGTGTGCGAGTCCTGACGAACACCCGTGGTGAAAAAGAACTCATCGTGAGTAAACACATGATTCGCCGCAAACGCATCTATCTACCCGCAGACCCTGAGGACGGCGTACGCGTTCTCGTTGAGCGACTCTGGCCGCGGGGAATAAGCAAGGCCTCAGCCATGATCGACCTGTGGGCGAAAGAGCTTGCCCCCTCCACGGAACTGCGCCGCTGGTTTGGTCATGACCCCGCGCATTGGGAAGAATTCCAATTGCGCTATAAAGAAGAATTGGAGGCCAGCCCGGAACCAATCGCACAATTGCTCGAACTCGTGGCTCACAATGACCTGACCCTGGTGTATGCCGCACGCGACGAACCCGGCAACAGCGCACAGGTCTTGCAGGCATATCTTGACGCCCGCTTTCCCGGAGACTGATTCTGTCAAACCTGGATCAGGCGGAAGGACCGGATGACATGGACCTGCCGGGGTTGTTTCTTCACGAGTTGAAGGGGCGGAGAAAGGGTATTTGGTCAGTGCGAGTGAGCGGAAACTGGCGCGTTACGTTTCGTTTTAAAGGTAGGGATGCCGAAATCGCGGATTACGAGGACTATCATTGATGAGTTATAACCATGAGCATGCATAATCCAGCGCATCCTGGTGAGATTCTGAAAGAGTTGGTGATTCACCCGCTCGGCTTGTCGATTACCGAGGCGGCAGAGCATCTTGGGGTCAGCCGAAAGACCCTTTCCAAAGTGCTTAACGGTCGTGGCGGCGTTACGCCCGAAATGGCATTGCGGCTGGAAATGGTATTCGGTAAGCCGAGCGCTGATCACTGGTTGCGGTTGCAGAACGCCTATGACCTTTGGATAACAAGACAGGATCAGGCGAACATACAGGTCACGCCAGTCGACGTGGATGCTGCTTAGACTGGCAGGATGCGTACGCGATAACGGCTTGGCCAAGCGAGAGTCCACCATCATTCGCCGGCGTTGACATGGGCGAAAGCACACTCAAGCCCTGGTCCCGCAACAAGCAACTGGTACGTTCCAACAGCAGACGGTTCTGAAAGACACCGCCACTGAGTACCACGGTCTGCGATTCGTGCTGGCTGCACAACCGGCCCGCCGTCTCCGCGACCGCGGCTGCCACACCCTGATGAAAGCGGGCCGCGATAATGCCCGGCGTTACCCCTTCGCTGAGGTCCCTCAACAAGACCGACCACAGGGGCGTCCAGCTCAGGCAGTCGTCCTGCAGTTCGCAGC
>JAUXGQ010000160.1 GCA_030621975.1 Gammaproteobacteria bacterium
CCAACAGACGCGAAAGCTTGAAAGGAGCGGAGAGAACAGAAGCCCCATCCCAAGTGATGGGGCTTCGGGCTTCTCGTTGCGTGGCATCAGGTGCCTATTATTCTCGGGAATTCCGGGAATTGGGAATTCTGGGGACACAATACTTAACTACCATTTCGACAGTACACTTTTCGATCTGAAGTCCGTATACTTGCCGGAGTTAAAAGGGATTTGATTAATCAGGAGAGATCGGGTGGCCAGGATGGCTCGCGTAGTAGTTCCACACTACCCTCATCACGTTACCCAACGTGGCAATAGAAGACAGAAAACGTTCTTCTGCACTGTTGACTATCAACTTTATATCGAACTGATCGCCCAATATTGCAGCTTGAGCGGCACCATGGTGTGGGCCTATTGCCTGATGCCTAACCATGTCCACCTATTACTCGTTCCTAGGCACCCAGATGGTCTGCGGGATGCGCTGGGAGAAACCCACCGTCATTACTCACGGCATGTGAATTTCCGAGAAGGTTGGCGAGGGTATCTGTGGCAGGGACGCTTTCACTCATTCCCTATGGACGAAAATTATCTGATGGCGGCAGTGCGCTATGTTGAACGTAATCCTGTTTCAGCCGGGCTTTGTGAACGGCCGGAGCAGTGGAGGTGGTCAAGCGCCGCAGCCCATTTGCGCGGCGCGAACGATGATCTAGTTGATGTCCGTCCAATGCTGGATAGGGTTGACAATTGGGCCGCCTATCTGACGGACTCCAACACAGATACTACGCTGGAACAATTAATAGAAAAACATTCCCGTACTGGCCGGCCCTTGGGTGAGAATGATTTTATTCGTCGGCTTGAGACCATCACGGGAAGGATACTATTCCCTCGGAAACCTGGACCCAAGCCATAAACTTCATGAATTAAGTATTGTGTCCCCTGATCAGGTCTGATCAGCCTCAGAGGGTAAATTATGCCATACTCGGGGGGCTCGACTGGATTCAGGAAAAACGAGGGAGCAGCAATGCCAAAGGCAGACATCGGGTTGATCGGCCTTGCGGTCATGGGCCAGAACCTGGCCCTGAATATGAACGACCGGGGTTTCAAGGTGGCGGTTTACAACCGCACGGCGGCGACCATGGATGCCTTCCTCTCCGGGCCCGCGAACGGGACGGAGATCATCGGCAGAGAGGATATCGAGGGACTGACAGCCGCCCTGCAACGCCCTCGCAAGTTGCTTCTGATGGTGCGCGCGGGCGACCCGGTGGATCGTGTCATCGAGTTGCTGTTACCCCACCTCGAACCCGGCGACATCATCCTGGACGGAGGCAACTCCCGCTTTATCGACAGCAACCGACGCGCCCGGGAACTGGCTGAGATGGGTATACATTTCATCGGTTGCGGCATATCCGGCGGTGAGGAAGGCGCTCGCCACGGCCCTTCCATCATGCCCGGTGGCGATGAGCGCGCGTGGCCGGAGGTGAAGCCGATACTGCAGTCCATTGCCGCCCGGGTGGACGGGGAACCCTGCTGCCAGTGGGTCGGGCAGGACGGTTCGGGGCACTATGTCAAGATGGTGCACAACGGCATCGAATACGGTGACATGCAACTCATCAGCGAGGCCTACCAGCTCATGCGCGATGGGCTCGGGATGCCGGTGGATGAGATCCAGACCGTGTTTCAGCAGTGGAACACAGGGGTGCTGGACTCTTACCTGATCGAGATAACGGCCAACATCCTGGGCGTGAAGGATTCGCACGGCGCGCCGCTGGTGGACAGCATTCTGGATGCGGCCGGCCAGAAAGGTACGGGCAAGTGGACCGGCATCAGCGCCCTCGATCTGGGCGTACCCCTGACCCTGATCGGCGAATCGGTCTTTGCCCGTTGTCTCTCGGCCCTGAAAGACGAACGGTTGCGTGCGGAAAAGATCTACCACAAGCCGGCTGCCGGATTCGACGGTGATCGGGAGGCCGCCGTCCGCTCCATCCACGATGCCCTGTATGCCTCGAAAATCATCTCCTACGCTCAGGGCTACATGCTGATGCGCCAGGCAGCCTCGGAGTACGGCTGGAACCTGAGCTACGGCAATATCGCCCTGATGTGGCGCGGTGGCTGCATCATCCGCAGCCGGTTCCTGGGAAATATCAAGGATGCCTTCAGCAGCAATCCGGAACTGGACAACCTGCTGCTGGACGACTTTTTCACCAGGGCGGTCAAGACGGCCGAGCCGGGGTGGCGTCGTACCGCGGTCCTGGGTATCGAACGGGGCATCCCCCTGCCGGCATTCTGTTCGGCCTTGGCCTTCTTCGACGGCTACCGCAACGGCAGGCTGCCGGCTAACCTGATTCAGGCCCAGAGGGATTACTTCGGGGCGCACACCTACGAACGAGTCGACCGTCCCAGGGGCGAGTTCCACCACACGGACTGGACAGGCAGCGGCGGCCCGGCAGCCTCTTCCCCCTATGAAGCCTGAAAGAATCATGACCGAACCCTGTACCTACGTCATCTTCGGCGCCACCGGGAACCTTTCCAGGGTCAAGCTGATGCCCGCCCTTTATCACCTGGAGGCCGCCGGGAAACTGCCCGCGGGCACCCGCATCCTGGCCCTGGGCCGGCGACGATGGGACCGGGAACACTGTGTCGAAGAGGTCCGGGAGTGGCTGAAGGAGAAGGTCCGCGGCAGTCTCGATGACGCGATTTTCGACCGGTTCGCCCGTCGGGTGGATTACTTTCAGGGGGACCTCAAGGACCCGAAGATGTATACGGATCTCGGACGGCGCCTGGACGATAGCTCTGAATTCCCCCCGAACATCGCCTACTACATGGCCATCAGCCCGTCGGAGTTCAACGGCGTGGTGGACCGGCTGGGCGATGCTCGACTGTTCGACGAAGGTCCGGGCTGGAAGCGTGTGGTGATCGAAAAGCCCTTCGGTTACGACCTCGAAAGCGCCCAGTCCCTGCAACGTTCCATCGGCCGCCACCTGCGGGAGGACCAGATCTACCGGATCGATCACTACCTGGGCAAAGGCACGGTGCAGAATGTGCTCGTGTTCCGCTTCGCCAACACCATGATGGAGCCACTGTGGAACCGCAATTACATCGACCACATCCAGATCACCCATTCGGAGACACTGGGAGTGGGCAGCCGCGCTGCGTTTTACGACGGGACCGGCGCCATGCGGGACATGATCCAGAGCCACCTGCTGCAGCTTCTCACGCTGGTCACCATGGAACCGCCGGTCTCCATGGCAGCGGAAGACCTGCGCGATGAGAAGGTGAAAGTACTCAAATCGGTGCGTCCCATCTCCCCCAAAGCGGTTCACGCCCACGCCTTCCGGGCCCAGTATCGAGAGGGCAGAATCGGAAACGACCGGGTGGCGGGTTATCTCCAGGAGGAGAACGTGCCGCCGGACAGCGTTACCGAGACCTACGCCGCCCTGAAGCTCTACATCGACAACTGGCGTTGGCGGGACGTGCCTATCTACCTGCGGACCGGTAAACGGATGGCGCGGCAGCAGTCCCTGATCTCGATCTGTTTCCGTCACCCCCCGCAGCAGTTTTTTCGCGGTACCCAGGTCGAGCGGATCAAGCAGAACTGGGTGCTGCTGGGGATTCAGCCCTGCGAGTGCCTGAGGATGGAGATGACGGTCAAGGAACCGGGCCTGGAGATGCGCACCCGCCAGACCAGCCTGGATGCCAGCCTGCGCGACGAGGACGGGGCCGACACCGACGCCTACGAGGGGCTGTTGCTGGACGTCATCGACGGTGACCGCTCCCTGTTCCTGCGTTACGACGAGGTGGAGCAGGCCTGGCGGGTGGTCGACCCGATCCTGCGCTCCTGGTCCACGAATCGGGACTTCATCCACACCTACCAGGCCGGTACCTGGGGACCTGAAGAGAGCCGGCGGCTGTTCGATACGGAAGAGCATCACTGGCGCCACAGCCTCGACCCGGACTGAACGCGGCCTCCGACACTCGATGGTTACCTCTGGAAAGCGCCGAAGCAGTGGCCCGGGAGGCCTGTGCCCGCGTGCTTCAGGCGGCCCGTGAGGCGATCTCCCGGCAGGGCCGTTTCGGTATCGTCCTGGCCGGAGGTGGCACGCCGGAGCGTACCTACCGACTGCTTGCAGGGTCGCAAAGCGACTGGGCGAAATGGCATATCTACTTCGGGGACGAGCGCTGCCTGGAACCGGGGAACCCGGAACGCAACAGCGTGATGGCGGCCCGCTCACTGACCGACAGGGTTCCCATCCCCGGACGCCAGGTCCACCCGATCCCGGCGGAACTCGGCCCGGAGCAGGCCGCCCTCCACTATACCGAGGAGATAGACGATGTCCTTCCCTTCGACCTCGTCCTGCTCGGAATCGGGGAGGACGGGCACACCGCAAGCCTGTTCCCGGGGCAGAAACACCCCGACGGCCTTGCCGTGCTTCCGGTCCACCATGCGCCCAAACCGCCGGCGGACCGGATCAGCCTGAGCCCCGATACCCTGGCCAACTGCAGACAGCTGCTGTTTCTGGTGACCGGCGCCAACAAGCAGGCTGCCGTCGAACGCTGGCGACAAGGTGAAGACCTGCCGGCGGCCAGGATCATGACCACGGGCAGATCCGAGGTCCTGGTCGATTACCCCGCCTGGGGGGATGACTGAGGAGCGCATCTGTCGCGACCGCCAGGGAAGGCGGCAAGGATTGTTCCTACAATCCTATTGCATTTCCTCCATCCATGGAGATCAGAAGTGCAGGTTATGCAGGAGCATTCACCTGCCGATCGATGCGGTTCGTTTCACTCACCACATCCTACGCGGCCACACCTATGCCCAGCGACATTCCGCCAGAATAAGCTATGGTGTGTGATAGATCGAAAGCTTCCCGCATTCTTCGAGTGGTTCCGTTCGGCGGCAAAGGCAGGAAAACCGGCCACTCCTGGGACGAATATTGGCAGAAGCACTACCAAATCCGGATAATGACACTCAGCATCTGCGCCGATCGTTTATTCTCGCGGTATCCTTTGCTGCGCTCTTGTGGCTGGTCGAACTCGCCGATGTAATTTTCGGTTTTGACTTCGTTCAATACGGTGTCTATCCGCGTCGGCCAAACGGGCTTATGGGTATTGTTTGGGCGCCTCTGATCCATGGCTCGATATCCCATGTGTTTGCCAATACAGCGCCAATAATCATCCTTGGCACAGCGCTACTATACGGTTATCCAAAGTCGGCAAAAATTGTTATTCCGGCCATCTATGCAGGTTCTGGCGTTGGGATCTGGTTGTTCGCCCGCGGCGCCTACCACATTGGGGCCAGTGGCCTAACCTTTGGCATGATGTTCTTTGTGTTCACTATTGGTGTGTTGCGCTGGGACAGGCGTGCTATCACGCTTTCACTGCTGGTATTTTTTCTGTACGGAGGCATGATCTGGGGTGTCCTTCCGGGCGCCCCCGGCATATCGTTCGAATCGCATTTCTTTGGGGCAGTGATAGGCATTGTCTTAGCCATCTTGCTCAAAGGACACGATCCTGTCCCCCCTGAGAAACGATACAGTTGGG
>JAUXGQ010000290.1 GCA_030621975.1 Gammaproteobacteria bacterium
ATTCACGGAACAGGGCGGCGTGACAGTCGTCAGCCGATTGGTGACGACAGACACGAAACCCCAGCTCAACATCGACGTAATAGATACCGGCATCGGCCTGCCATCGGACAAGCTCGAGACCATCTTCAACCCCTTCGAGCAAGCCGACACCTCCATAACCCGGCGTTTCGGAGGGACCGGGCTGGGACTGGCCATCAGTCGCCGCTTCGCCCGGGCGCTGGGCGGCGACATCACCGCGCGCAGTGAGCTCGGCAAGGGAAGCCTGTTCTCGGTGCGAATCGACACGGGTCCGCTGGATGACGTCACCCTGTTACAACCCGGAGAGGTCATGGCCCTCTGCCAGGAACAGACCAGCGACACCCGGACACGCTGGGAGTTTCCGCCAGCCAGAGTGCTCGTGGTAGACGACGGCGACGAAAACCGGGAACTGGTGACTCTTGTTCTCGAGGAAACGGGCCTGCGCGTGGATGGCGCGGAGAACGGCCAGGTTGGCGTAGACAAAGCGCTGGAGGAACCTTACGACCTGATCCTCATGGACGTTCAGATGCCGGTCATGGACGGCTACACGGCCACCCAGACGTTGCGCGAGCGAGGTGTGGAGACCCCCATCGTCGCCTTGACGGCTAATGCCATGAAGGGCTTTAAGGAAAAATGCCTGGCCGCGGGATTCTCCGCCTACATGACCAAACCCATCGATATCGATGGCCTGCT
The DNA here is from genome assembly GCA_030621975.1 of Gammaproteobacteria bacterium. Classification (GTDB taxonomy): domain Bacteria; phylum Pseudomonadota; class Gammaproteobacteria; order Chromatiales; family Chromatiaceae; genus JAUXGQ01. The sequence continues at coordinate 712 of JAUXGQ010000290.1, forward strand.
CCAAATGCTGGCAGAGCGGCTCGGCGGTCGACGCATAGTCGATACCGAAAACGCCGAGATGCCCGAACCAGGGCCGTACGACCAGCAGGCGCCCGTGGATCCGCTCGAGGCAGGCCCGCCCATCGTGTCAAGACTGCCCGCACGCAATCCCCGATTTCGCAGCATCATCGAGAATTTTATGCGGCGGCTGGTCGGCCAGATCGAGGCCATGCAGAGAGCCAGCCGGGAAAAGAACTTCGAGGAACTGGCAGGCCTGGCCCACTGGCTCAAAGGCGCCGGAGGAACCGTTGGGTTCGATGTCTTTACAGAGCCGGCCCGGAACCTGGAACAATTCGCCAGGGAAAGGCGTGAGCCGGAGGCGCAGGCGGTGATCGACCAACTGGCCCGATTGAGCGATCGCCTGGAAGTGTCGGGCGCGGCACCGCCCCCGCCGGCGCAACCGATGGGAATACAACCGGGCACACCGGAGGTACTGGTATCGCGTCTGCCAACCGACAATCCACGCTACCTCGGGATCGTCCAGATGTTCGTCAAGCGGCTGGAGGAACAACTCCAGGCGATGGAGAGCACATTTGCGGAGAAGGACTATGAGGCATTGGCAGGCCTGGCCCACTGGCTCAAGGGTGCGGGCGGTACGGTCGGTTTCGACGCGTTCACGGAGCCCGCGCGCCGCCTGGAGCAACTCGCCAAGGCCGAAAGCGAGGATCAGATCGAAGAAGCAATCCTGGGGTTGCGCGAACTGGCTGAGCGTATCACGATTGCCGAGGCTAAGGACGAGTCAAGTGTCACCAAGGCAGCAGTCTCCTGAGCCTTTGTTATCGCCGACACAAAACGAACGACCTTGATGAAAAAATTTATTAGATTACTAAGCTGCGATAGCTGTCAGAAACCATGAATCACACCTATGCCTATCGAGAGTCGTCGCTCCCCGGGGCCCACCCAGAAAAGGAAACCGAAGACGAGAACAGGGATGACCTCGATCATACCGGCGAATTCCAGACACAGCTTGAGCGTCTGAAAAACGCAACCATCATGATGGTTGACGACGAGCCTACCACCACGGACGTGTTGACGGCCTTCCTGGAAGACGCGGGTTATTGGAACTTCGTCGCCACGGACCGCTCGACCGAGGCCATAGACCTGCTGGAGGCCACCTGGCCCGATGTCCTGCTCCTTGACCTGATGATGCCCGATGTCTCAGGTTTCGACATCCTGACCGCCATGCGGGCCCACGACAAGCTAAAGCACGTCCCCGTTATCGTCCTGACCTCGTCCACCGACGCGGACACAAAGCTGAAGGCGCTGGAGCTGGGCGCGACCGACTTCCTTTCCAAGCCCGTGGATCCCAGTGAATTGGTCCTGCGTCTGCGCAATACCCTCACGGCCAAGGCCTATCAGGACCAACTCGCCTATTACGACCCCCTGACTGGCCTGCCGAACCGTCGGATGTTCATGGAACGTCTCGACTGGCAGCTCAAGAACGCGAAAAGAGATAACCAAAAGGTCGCCCTCCTGTACCTGGGCCTCGACCGGTTCAAGCAAATCAACGATTCGTTTGGACTGAGGGGGGGAGACATCTTGCTCAAGCAGGTAGCGCAACGACTTGAGCAGAGTATCAGGGAGAGTGACTACATAAGCAGGTCCGCGCCGGGCGAGGCCTGGACGAATCTGTCGCGGCTTGGCGGGGACGAGTTTTCCCTGCTGCTTCACGGGATTCAGCGCGTTGAGAATGCCGCGCTGGTAGCCCGACGCATCATCTCCGCCCTCGAGGAACCATTCCATCTCGAGGGCAATGAAGTCTTCGTCACGCCCAGTATAGGTATCGCCGGTTATCCGAACGATGCCACCGAGAGAGACCTGCTTCTAAAGCAGGCGGTCGGGGCCATGGACTACGCTAAACAGAAAGGCAGGAATACCTACAAATTCTACTCCAAGCAGATAGATGCCAACTGCCTGGAGCAGCTCACCATGCAGAATCAGTTGCGTAAGGCGCTCGACAACGGAGAACTGCTGCTCCACTACCAACCGGAGATGGACCTCGAATCAGGCCGGGTAATCGGCGCCGAATCCCTGTTGCGATGGAATCATCCCAGCCTGGGAACGGTCCCGCCGAACAAATTCATCCCCTTGATGGAAGAGCTGGGCTTGATCGGACCCGTTGGCGAGTGGGTGATACACGAGGCATGCAGGCAGAACAAGGCCTGGCAATCCGCCGGCCTTGACCCGATCAAGATCGCCGCGAACGTCTCCGCGCAACAGTTCCGGCAACAGAATTTTGCGTCGGCGCTGCAGGAAGCCCTGAAAACCAGCGGACTGGACCCGCGATTCCTCGCGCTGGAACTGACCGAAAGCATCATCATGGGGAACGCCGAAAGGAACATCGATGTCTTGCATGAGATCAAGGAAATGGGGGTCACGCTCGCGGTCGACGATTTCGGTACGGGATACTCCTCTTTGGCGTATCTGCGGAAATTCCCCCTGGACGAACTCAAGATAGACCGCTCTTTCCTCAGCGATATCCACGCCAACTCCGACGATGCGACCATCGTAGAGGCTATTATCGGAATGGCCCACACGCTGGGCCTGAGTGTGGTGGCTGAAGGCGTCGAGACGGAAGACCAGTTGGCCTTTCTCAGGCAGAAGGGCTGCGATCGGGGCCAAGGCTATTTGATCGGCAAGCCCTGTCCCGCAGAAGAGTTTTCCTCGATGTGTCTCCAACACAACACCGTTGAAGATTGAGGTCGATTCGGGGGTGGGCGGTGCCCATCCAACTCGAGTTTTTTCTGTAACTTCTCAAAAACCCGGGGCAAAGGCTGGACAAAAGCCGCTGTAGGGGTGATAAGCGCAGCGCATCCACCAATGGCCTGACCGCATACCACAACGCCCAGGATGAATGGTGGATGCGCTGCGCTTATCCCCCCTACGAAATTACCCCGGGATATTGAGAAGCTACTTTTTTCTGGATTAACCCGCGGAAAACTCTGTCAATCACTGCCACGGTGAGGGCTGATCGTAGCCTGTGTTGAGCTTGCGAAACACAGGTAATTGTTTGCGCGGGTTTTTCTGCGTTTTGTCCTTCAACGGCGGCTACGTCTATTACGTCAGATCCGACGCGAGTACCCTGAGTACCCTGTAGGAGCCGGCTTGCCGGCGAACAATCAGCCGTTACCCGGCGCCAGTTCGCCCGCAAGCGGGCTCCTACGGCGTTACGAACAAGCTTTGGACAACTTCTCCGATGTAGTACAGTTTACGTCTCCCCCTGAGACCGAACCGTTAAAGGAGACACGGTCAATGAAACGCAGAGAATTCATCAAGTCATCCGTTGCCCTGACCACCGCCGCCTCTATCGGCGCCCCCGCACTCAGCGAAGCCAAACAGGAAAAGACCCGGGTCCGCGCCTACCGCGCGCTG
>JAUXGQ010000005.1 GCA_030621975.1 Gammaproteobacteria bacterium
ACTTCACCAGCGATAATGCGAGAATGCCTTATTCGCCTCGGCCATGCGATGAGTATCGTCCCGCTTCTTCACGGCCGTTCCCTTGGAATCGGCGGCGTCCATCAGCTCGCCGGCCAGCCGTAATGCCATGGATTTTTCCGAACGCTTGCGCGAGGCATCGATCAGCCAGCGCATGGCCAGGGAATTGCGTCGATTCGGACGCACCTCCACCGGCACCTGATAGGTGGCACCGCCAACCCGCCGTGACTTGACTTCGACCAGAGGCCGAACATTTTCCAGGGCCTGATTCAGCACGTCCAGGGCATCGCGCTGGCGCTTTGATGTGACCTGTTCCAAGGCGCCGTACAGAATCTTCTCCGCCACGGCCTTCTTACCGTCCACCATCACCATATTGATGAATTTAGCAAGCAACTCGCTCCCATACTTGGGATCGGACAGGATATCCCGCTTGGAAGTAACGCGTCTTCTGGACATAATCTCAACTCATCGGGCTAGGTTGGCGAATCAGCTCTTGGGGCGCTTGGCGCCATACTTGGATCGTCCCTGTCGCCGGGTCTCGACACCGGTGGTATCCAGGCTGCCGCGCACCGTATGGTAGCGCACGCCCGGCAGGTCTTTTACACGTCCCCCGCGAATCAGGATCACCGAGTGCTCCTGGAGGTTGTGTCCTTCCCCGCCGATATAGGTAGTCACCTCGTAACCATTGGTTAACCGTACTCGAGCCACTTTACGCAACGCGGAATTCGGCTTTTTCGGTGTCGTGGTGTAGACACGGGTACAAACGCCTCTTTTCTGAGGACAGGACTCCAGCGCAGGCACGTTACTCTTCTCGATTTTCCGCTTCCTGGGCTTACGCACAAGCTGATTGATCGTTGTCATCTGTCTCCGTCTCCGACGCCGCCCGACCGCAATTTCCCACTGCAAACCGCGATAACCGACACCCCGCCCCGCTCGTAACTCTAAGCGCCGGGTGAAGCCGGTTTTCCAGGCTGATATCCTTGTCCCACAGCCGGTCACGCTGTGGTATAGAACGAGAAACGACAGGCTCGGCGCTCGGACCGGCCTGTCGAAAGAGCGCGCATTCTATGCTTGCCGCCCCGCCATGTCAAGATGCTTGTGCTGTCGGGGCGCTCGCAACCGGCGTCCGTTGTCTCAGGTATTTTCCAGATTGGACGTGTTCAGGGCCTGCTTGAAGGCCTCTTCCACTTCCTCGACCACCAATTCCGGCTTGCCTTCACCTGCCTCCATTTCCTGTTCCATCTGGCGCTTGCGACGCCGCTCATTGTGATAGGCCAGGCCGGTGCCCGCGGGTATCAGGCGGCCCACGATCACGTTCTCCTTGAGTCCATGCAGCCCATCACGCAGCCCGCGTACCGCCGCTTCCGTCAGTACGCGGGTCGTCTCCTGAAAAGACGCCGCGGAGATAAACGATTCGGTCGCCAGCGACGCCTTGGTAATGCCGAGCAACAGGGGTTCGTAGCGCGCCGGAAACTTATTTTCCGCCTCCATCTCGGCGTTGACCGCCAGCAACGTAGTGCGCTCCACCTGTTCGCCCTGCAGAAAGCGGGTGTCACCGGGATTCGCCACCTCCACCTTGCGCAGCATCTGCCGAATGATGACCTTGATGTGCTTGTCGTTGATTCTGACACCCTGCAAGCGGTAGACGTCCTGGATCTCCTTGACCAGGTATTCGGAAAGCTCCGTTACCCCTTTCAGACGCAGAATGTCGTGGGGGCTGGGCTCGCCTTCCGCAATCACTTCCCCCCGCTCCACGTGCTCGCCCTCGAAGACATTGACGTGACGCCACTTAGGAATCAGTTCCTCGGTTTCAGTGCCCTCATTGTCGCGAATGACCAGTCGCTGCTTGCCCTTGGTTTCCTTGCCGAAACCGACGGTTCCGGTGGCTTCCGCCAGGATCGCGGGATCCTTGGGCTTGCGGGCCTCGAACAGATCCGCAACCCGGGGCAGACCGCCGGTGATATCGCGGGTCTTACTGGATTCCTGGGGGATACGCGCCAGTACATCACCTACTCCAACCTGGGCGCCGTCGTTCACGCCGACAATCGCGCCGGCCGGCAGGAAGTAATTGGCGGGTATCTCGGTACCCGCCAGAAACAGGATCTTACCCCCCTCGCCTACCAGCCTGATCATCGGACGCTGGTCTTTGCCTGCGGCGCCGCGCTGCTTGGGATCGATCACCACCACGGACGTCAGTCCCGTTACGTCGTCGACCTGACTTTGAACCGAAATGCCGTCGATGAAGTCGACGAACTCGAGCGTACCGGCGACCTCGGTGATGACGGGGTGGGTGTGAGGATCCCAAGTGGCAACCATTTCCCCGCCTGTAACCGCAACACCGTCCGCCTTCAACAGGTTTGCGCCGTAGGGCACCTTGTAGCGCTCGCGCTCACGGCCGACCTCGTCGACGATGGTCACTTCGCCGGAACGCGACACCGCCACCAGGGTGCCGCTCACATGCTCGACGGTCTTCATGTTGTGCAGACGGATAGTGCCCCCGGCCTTGACCTGAATGCTGTTTACGGCCGCGGAACGGGAGGCGGCACCACCGATGTGGAAGGTACGCATGGTCAGCTGGGTTCCCGGCTCGCCGATGGACTGGGCCGCTATTACGCCCACCGCCTCTCCCATATTGACCCTGTGGCCCCGCGCCAGATCACGGCCGTAACAGCTGGAGCAGACACCGACGGTCGATTCGCAGGTGATGGGGGAACGTACCCATACCTGATCGACTCCCAGGGCCTCCAGACTATCCACCCACTTCTCGTCCAGCAAGGTACCCTCGGGGCAAACCACGTCGTCGCCGCCCGGCGTGCCGACGTCGCTGGCCACCACCCGTCCGAGGATTCGTTCGCGCAAAGGTTCTACGACATCGCCGCCTTCGATCAACGGCGCCATGAGAAGGCCTCTTTCAGTACCGCAATCCTCTACCAGCACCACCATGTCCTGGGCCACGTCTACCAGCCGGCGGGTCAGATAACCGGAGTTGGCCGTTTTGAGGGCCGTATCCGCCAGGCCCTTGCGTGCGCCGTGGGTCGAGATGAAGTACTGAAGGACATCCAGTCCCTCGCGGAAATTAGCGGTAATCGGCGTCTCGATGATGGAGCCGTCCGGCTTGGCCATCAACCCGCGCATGCCTGCCAACTGGCGAATCTGTGCCGCCGAACCTCTGGCGCCCGAATCCGCCATCATGAAGATGGAGTTAAAGGACGTCTGCCGGGTCCGCTTACCTTCGGCGTCCTTGACCTCTTCCGTGCCGAGCTTGCCCATCATGGCCTTGGCCACCTGATCGTTGGTGTGGGACCAGATGTCCACTACCTTATTGTAACGCTCGCCATTGGTGACCAGCCCCGATGCATACTGGTGTTCGATCTCTTTCACTTCCTTCTCGGCGGCCGCCAGAATCGCTTCTTTCTCATCCGGAACCGTCATATCGTTAACCCCGATCGACACTCCGGCCCGGGTTGCATAACGGAATCCCGTGTACATCAGCTGGTCGGCGAAGATCACGCTGGATTTCAGCCCGACACTCCGATAACTGACATTGACGAGCCGCGACACCGCCCGCTTGTCCATGGGCGCGTTGATCAGATCGAACGGCAGGCCCTGGGGCAGTATCTCCGACAGAATCGCCCGGCCAATCGTCGTGTCCACACGCCTGACCGTTTCGACGAGGTTTCCTTCATCATCGGACAGGGTTTCCCGGATACGCACCTTGACACTCGCCTGAAGCTCTGCCGTGCCCGTCTCATAGGCACGCCGCGCTTCAGCCACGTTACTGAATGCCATTCCCTCCCCTCTGGCATTTATGCGCTCGCGCGTCATGTAATAGAGCCCCAGGACCACATCCTGCGAGGGAACGATGATCGGCTCGCCATTGGCGGGGGACAGGATATTGTTGGTGGACATCATGAGGCTGCGGGCCTCGAGCTGGGCCTCCAGCGAGAGGGGCACGTGCACCGCCATCTGGTCACCATCGAAGTCGGCGTTGAAGGCGGTACAGACCAACGGATGCAACTGGATGGCCTTACCTTCGATGAGCACGGGTTCGAAGGCCTGGATACCCAACCGGTGCAGCGTCGGCGCCCGGTTCAGCATCACTGGATGCTCGCGGATAACCTCTTCGAGGATGTCCCAGACCTCGGCGCTGCCCCGCTCCACCAGTTTCTTGGCCGCCTTGATGGTGGTGGCAAGCCCCCGAAGCTGGAGCTTGCCGAAGATAAACGGCTTGAAGAGTTCCAGCGCCATCTTCTTGGGCAGGCCGCACTGATGCAGCATCAGCGTCGGCCCGACTACGATGACGGATCGGCCGGAGTAATCGACGCGCTTGCCCAGGAGGTTCTGGCGAAAACGCCCCTGCTTGCCCTTGATCATGTCCGCCAAGGACTTCAAAGGACGCTTGTTGGTACCGGTAATGGCTCGGCCCCGCCGGCCGTTGTCCAGCAGGGCATCCACGGACTCCTGCAGCATGCGCTTTTCGTTGCGCACGATGATATCCGGCGCGTTGAGGTCCAGCAGACGCTTGAGACGATTGTTGCGGTTGATGACCCGACGATAAAGGTCGTTCAAATCAGAGGTTGCGAAACGCCCCCCGTCCAGCGGCACCAACGGCCGCAGCTCTGGAGGCAACACCGGCAACACGGTCATGACCATCCACTCCGGACGGTTTCCGGAGGCGTGCAGCGACTCGACGAGTTTGAGACGCTTGGTCAGCTTTTTGATCTTGGTGTCGGAATTCGTGGCGCCTATCTCCTCCCGGAGCGTTTTGATCTCGGCTGGCAGATCGATGGTGCGCAGGAGTTCGTAAACGGCCTCTGCCCCCATGCGCGCATCGAATTCATCGCCATTCTCCTCGATCGCCTCGAGATACTGATCATCGGTCAGCAGCTGGCTGCGCTCCAGCGGGGTCATGCCGGGATCGACGACCACGAACGACTCGAAATAGAGCACCCGTTCGATATCCCGCAGGGTCATGTCCAGCAGCAGACCGATGCGCGAGGGCAGGGATTTCAGAAACCAGATGTGCGCGACCGGGCTGGCAAGTTCGATATGGCCCATACGGTCACGGCGCACCTTGGCCAGCGTCACTTCCACGCCGCACTTTTCGCACACGACGCCGCGATGCTTCAGGCGCTTGTACTTGCCGCACAGACACTCGTAATCGCTGACAGGCCCGAAAATCTTGGCGCAGAACAGGCCATCCCGTTCCGGTTTGAAGGTCCGGTAGTTTATGGTTTCGGGTTTTTTCACCTCACCGTAGGACCAGGAACGGGTCATGTCGGGCGAGGTAAGGCCAATGCGAATTGCGTCGAAATCCTCAACCTGCCCCTGTTGTTTCAGAATCTTCAGTAGATCTTTCAAGACCGTTTCTCCTATCCTAATCCTGTTCCAGCTCGATATTGATGCCCAGAGATCGGATCTCTTTGACCAGCACGTTGAACGACTCGGGCATCCCGGCTTCCATGCGGTGATCGCCGTCCACGATGTTCTTGTACATGCGGGTACGGCCGTTCACGTCATCCGATTTCACGGTCAACATCTCCTGCAGCGTGTAGGACGCACCGTAGGCTTCCAGCGCCCAGACCTCCATCTCACCGAATCGCTGCCCGCCAAACTGCGCCTTACCGCCGAGCGGTTGCTGGGTGACAAGGCTGTAGGGGCCGGTTGAACGCGCGTGCATCTTGTCATCTACCAAATGGTTGAGTTTCAGCATGTACATATACCCGACGGTAATCGGGCGATCGAACGCGTCTCCGGTACGCCCATCGTAGAGTGTGGTCTGCCCCGACGTGGGAAGCCCGGCCAGATCGAGCATCGCCTTGATCTCTTGTTCGGCGGCGCCATCGAACACCGGGGTTGCCATGGGCACGCCTTGCTTCAGGTTTTCCGCAAGCTCCCGGACCTCATCATCGTTCAAGACCACCGGGTCCTGCGTAGCGCCGCCGACGTTGTAGATCTGATCCAGAAAACCGCGCAGTTCCTTGACCACACCGCCGGACGCCAACAACTCGCCGATCCTGTAACCCAGGCCTTTTGCCGCCCAACCCAGATGAGTTTCCAGGACCTGTCCGATATTCATGCGGGAGGGCACGCCCAGGGGGTTCAACACGATATCCACGGGCACCCCATCCTCGGAATAGGGCATATCCTCCACGGGAACGATGGTCGAGATCACCCCTTTGTTGCCGTGGCGACCGGCCATCTTGTCGCCCGGCTGAACGCGGCGCTTCACGGCCACATAGACCTTGACCATCTTGAGTACGCCGGGGGCCAGATCATCGCCGGTGGTCAGCTTGCGGCGCTTTTCCTCGAATCGCCCGCGGGAAGCCTCCCGCTGTTGCTTGACCTGCTCAGCGATGGCCTCCAACTGCACCGCGGTCTCCTCGTTGCGCAGACGAATCTCCAGCCACTGGTCGCGCTCCAATCCGCCGAGGTAGCCCTTGGTGATCTTGGCGCCCGACTTGAGGCCACCGGGTCCGCCGTCGGCTAGTTTACCGAGCAGCATCCTCTCAACCCGGGCAAAGGTGTCGTCCTCCAGGATACGCAACTGGTCGTTGAGGTCTTTGCGCACCCGATCCAGTTCCATTTCCTCGATCTGCAGTGCCCTGGCGTCTTTCTCTACGCCATCGCGGGTGAAAACCTGCACATCGATGACGGTTCCGGCCATGCCTGAGGACACCCGCAGGGATGTATCCTTCACGTCCGCCGCCTTCTCACCGAAGATGGCGCGCAAGAGTTTCTCTTCCGGGGTCAGCTGGCTTTCACCCTTGGGGGTCACCTTGCCCACCAGGATATCGCCCTCTGTTACCTCGGCGCCGATGTACACGATGCCGGATTCATCCAGTTTTCCCAGAGCGGCCTCACCCACATTGGGGATATCCCCGGTAATCTCTTCAGGCCCCAGTTTCGTATCGCGGCCCATACAGGTGAGTTCTTCGATATGAATGGTGGTGAAACGATCTTCCTCCACCACCCGCTCCGAAATCAGGATGGAATCCTCGAAGTTGTACCCATTCCAGGGCATGAAAGCGACCCGCAGATTCTGCCCCAGAGCCAGTTCCCCCATGTCCGTGGAGGGCCCGTCCGCCAGCACATCGCCCCTGGCGATGGTGTCTCCCGGTTTTACCAGGGGCCGCTGGTTTATACAGGTATTCTGATTGGAGCGGGTATATTTGGTGAGGTTGTAGATATCGACGCCTGACTCACCCGCCTCGGTCTCTTCATCGTCCACCCGCACCACGATACGGGCGGCGTCCACGGAATCCACGACGCCACCGCGCCGGCCCACAACCGTCACCCCCGAATCGACCGCGACCGCACGCTCCATGCCGGTGCCAACCAGCGGCTTCTCCGCGCGCAAGGTCGGCACTGCCTGGCGCTGCATATTAGACCCCATGAGTGCCCGGTTGGCATCGTCGTGCTCCAGGAACGGGATCAGGGAGGCCGCCACGGAAACGATCTGCTTCGGTGACACGTCCATGTACTGAATCCGGTCGGGCGAAGACAGGGTGAATTCGCTCTGGTGTCGGCAGGAAACCAAGTCGTCTGTCAGCCTGCCGTCTTCATCCACGGTCGTATTGGCCTGTGCGATGACGAAATTGCCTTCCTCGATGGCGGACAGATACTCCACCTGATCGGTCACCTTGCTGTCTTCCACCTTGCGGTACGGCGTTTCCAGGAAACCGAATTCATTAGTGCGGGCGTATACGGCAAGGGAGTTGATCAGGCCGATATTCGGACCTTCCGGGGTTTCAATAGGACAGACCCGTCCGTAATGGGTGGGATGTACGTCGCGCACCTCGAAACCCGCCCGTTCCCGCGCCAGGCCCCCCGGACCCAACGCGGAGACCCGCCGCTTGTGGGTCACCTCGGAGAGGGGATTGTTCTGGTCCATGAACTGGGATAGTTGGCTGGAGCCGAAAAACTCTTTGATGGCTGCCGAAACGGGCTTTGCATTGATCATCTCCTGGGGCATCAGACCCTCGGATTCCGCTAGCGAGAGGCGTTCCTTGACGGCCCGCTCCACCCTGACCAGACCCACCCGGAACTGATTTTCCGCCATTTCGCCCACACAGCGGATACGACGATTGCCCAGGTGATCGATATCATCCACGGTACCATTGCCGTTGCGGATATCGATCAACACCTTCAGCGCATCCGTTATGTCCTCTTTCGACAACACACCGGAACCCGTGGCCTCGTTGCGACCCAGGCGCCGATTGAACTTCATGCGGCCGACCGCCGACAGATCGTAACGCTCGGTGCTGAAGAAGAGATTGTTGAACAGATTCTGCGCCGCCTCTTTGGTTGGCGGTTCGCCTGGCCGCATCATGCGGTAGATCTCCACCTGTGCTTCCAGTTCATTTGCGGAGGGATCGATATTCAGGGTAGTAGAGACGTAAGGGCCATGATCCAGATCATTGGTGAACAGGGTATGGAACTGCTTGATCCCTTTGTCCAGGATCGTTTCCAGGAGTTCCTCGGTGATCTCCTCGTTGGCGTTTGCCAGAAGCTCGCCGGTCTCGGTATCGACCAGATTGTGCGCCAGGACCTTCCCGATAAGGTACTCCCGGGGTACATCGAGTTTCTTTACGCCCGCCTGCTCGAGTTGTTTGATGTGGCGCGCGGTGATCCGGCGACCGGCCTCCACAATGACCTCTTTCTTGAGCTTGATATCGAAAATGGCGGTTTCGCCCCGCAGACGCTCGGGCATCAGGTCCAGTTTGAACCTGTTCCGACTCAGGTGAATGCTGTCCTTCTCGAAAAACATATCGAGAATCTCCTCCACCTCGTAACCCAGTGCCCGCAACAGCACCGTGGCCGGCAGTTTACGCCGACGGTCTATGCGTACGAAGACGCTGTCTTTCGGATCGAATTCGAAATCCAGCCAGGAGCCCCGGTAGGGAATCACCCGGGCGGAGAACAGTAGCTTACCCGAGGAGTGGGTCTTGCCCTTGTCATGATCGAAAAACACACCGGGTGACCGGTGAAGCTGCGAAACGATGACCCTTTCCGTACCGTTTATCACGAAGGTGCCGGTATCCGTCATGAGCGGCAGTTCGCCCATGTACACCTCTTGCTCCTTGATGTCTTTCACCGTCTTGGACCCGGCAGGAGCTTCCTTGTCGTAGATCACCAGGCGCACCAGTACCCGTAACGGCGCCGCATAGGTGGTGCCCCTGAGCTGACACTCGCGAACGTCGAAGGCGGGCTCTCCCAGACGGTAGTTCACGTACGCGAGTACCGCGTTTCCGGAATAACTTACTATGGGAAACACGGAGTTGAAGGCAGCATGCAATCCCACATCGGCACGATCATCCGCGGGCAGGCCGTCCTGCAGAAAATTACGGTAAGAGTCAATCTGGGTCGCCAGAAGAAAGGGCACATCCAGGATACCAGGGCGTTTGCCGAAATTTTTGCGAATGCGCTTTTTCTCGGTGAAAGAATAGGCCATACTGACGTCCCTCAGGTTACACGCGGAATCGGCCGCGCCGCGGCGCCGACCAGGTACAGGGTAAATCTTTACCCCGGACAGGCAGGAAAGGGCCGGCGACCAGAAGCCGCCAGCCTGAATCTTCTATAGAATAGCAGGCAATCAAGATCCGGATTACTTGATCTCGGCCGTACCGCCCGCTTCTTCCAGTTGTTTCTTGACTGCTTCGGCTTCGTCTTTGGATACGGCTTCCTTAAGCGTGGCGGGCACACCTTCCACCGTTTCCTTGGCTTCCTTGAGCCCCAGACCAGTCAGGGCCCGAACGGCCTTGATCACCGGGACTTTGGTGGAACCAAAGCTGGTAAGCACGACGTCGAATTCCGTCTGCTCCTCCTCGGCCTGCGCCTCGGCGCCGCCTGCCGGCGCAGCGGCCACCGCAGCCGCGGCGGTTACCCCGAATTTCTCTTCCATGGCGGAGATCAGATCGACGACCTCCATCACCGACATGTTGGAAATAGCCTCAAGAATGTCTTCTTTGGATACGGCCATCGTTCGCTCCTCAAATATAAAAACTGTGAAAAACCTAGTGTAGGGCCGAGCGGCCCATGGATCATGCCGCCTCTTTCGCGTCTTTGATCGCTGCTACCGTACGGACCAACTTGCCGGGCACCTCATTGAGGGTGCGCGCCAGTTTCTCGACCGGAGCCTTCATGACCGCCATCAGCAAGCTGATGGCCTGATCATAGGTCGGCATCTTCGCCAGCGTGGAAATCTCACCCGGCTCCAACAGCTTGCCGCCGATGGAGACCAGTTTCACGACCAGCTTTTCATTGGCCTTCGAGAAATCGTTGATTACCCGCGCTGCCGCACCCGGATCCTCCTGCGAGAAGGCCAGTACCAGCGGACCGGTGAAGCCCTCCTGCATACAGGCAAAATCCGTATTCTCGACCGCTCGCCTGGCCAGGGAGTTTTTGACCACCCGCAGATACACACCGGATTTGCGTGCTTCCACACGCAGGGCGTTCATCTGTTCAACGGTCAAGCCCCGGTACTCCGCGGCAATCCCTGACAAGGCATTGGCTGCAACGTCTGCGACTTCGGCGACAATGGCTTGTTTCTCGGAAAGATTCAATGCCACAATCGTCACCTCCTGACAACGGTGGGACAAGACAACCTCGTCCCGGTTCAAACATCAGGGCATCCGGCTGGGACACCCCCCATTTAACGGTACCGTCATCAGGAAAATCCCGATTCGGGAACACCGTCTGCGCAGGCCGGTAACCATTAAGCACCGCTCAGGTGCACCTGCGGTCTTTGACGGACACCAGCCCCGGGCTGGCGCCCCAAAGTCTTCACATCGCGAGACTGGACTGGTCCAGCGTCAAACCCGGTCCCATGGTGGTGGACACGGTAATTCGCTCTACATACACCCCTTTTGCCGCGCTCGGTTTGGCCTTGTTCAGGTCGTTGAGCAAGGCCTCCAGGTTTTCACGCAGCTTGGCAGGTTCAAAATCAACCTTGCCTAAGGTGCAATGAATGATACCCGCCTTATCGGTCCGATAACGCACCTGACCCGCCTTCGCGTTGTTGACTGCCTCGGCAACGTTTGGCGTCACCGTCCCCACCTTCGGGTTGGGCATCAAGCCACGGGGGCCCAGGATCGGGCCTAGCTTACCGACGACCCGCATGGCATCCGGCGACGCGATGACCACATCGAAGTCCATCTTGCCGGCTTTGACGTCCGCGGCCAGATCGTCCATGCCAATGATGTCCGCGCCTGCCTCTTTGGCCGCATCCGCATTCGCCCCCTGGGTAAATACGGCCACCCGCACGACCTTCCCCGTGCCGTTGGGCAGCACGGTGGAACCACGCACCACCTGATCGGACTTACGGGGATCCACCCCGAGATTAACGCTTACATCGACAGCTTCGGTGAATTTCACACTGGACAACTCTTTCAAGAGACCGAATGCCTCCTCCGCGCCATACTGGCTGCCCGGCTGGAGTTTTTCCCGAATTGCTCTAAAACGTTTGGATGACTTGGCCATGATCAGACACCCTCCACGTCGAGACCCATGCTCCGGGCGCTGCCCGCGATGGTGCGTACCGCCGCGTCCATATCCGCCGCCGAGAGGTCGGGCATCTTGGTGGTGGCAATCTCTTCCAATTGCGCGCGTGTAACGGTGCCCACCTTGACTGTATTAGGGGTGCCGCTGCCCTTCGGGATGCCAGCCGCTTTTCTGAGCAGGACCGCGGCGGGCGGCGTCTTGGTGATGAAGGTGAAACTGCGATCGGCGTAAACCGTGATCACCACCGGGATCGGCAAGCCCTTTTCCAGATTCTGGGTCTTGGCGTTGAAGGTCTTGCAGAACTCCATGATATTGACGCCATGCTGACCCAGTGCGGGCCCAACGGGTGGACTGGGGTTGGCCTCCGCGGCCGGAACCTGAAGCTTGATAAAAGCCTCGATCTTTTTTGCCATGCTATGCTCCTACGGGTGCAGACGCCTCGCGGCTCCCCGAAAGTTTTCGAAATCTGGTCGGCCGACGCGATTCGAGCTAACGGCACTGTACTGCGTTGTCTACTGGACGCCCGGGGTGCCTCTAAGAGCGTTCCTCTCGGCCGTCCCTGGCGGCGTTAGGGTTCTTTAAAAACCCCAGCCCGGACCTCCTGTCCGGTCGTTCGGCGGGGCGACCATTCACTGGATGGTCGCGGCCTCTGTAAGTCAGCCTCTGGACGGCGTGTTCCAAGTAAACATCCCTGTACTGCTGCCAGCCCGGCCATCCATGGCCGGGCGTTCGCCGCGGCAGTTTGTCCACTGGACAAACTGCCGCGGCTCACCCCTTCTCGACTTGGGTGAACTCGAGATCTACGGGGGTGGAACGGCCGAAGATCAATACCGACACCTTGAGCCGGCTTTTTTCGTAGTCGACTTCCTCGACCACGCCGTTGAAATCGTTGAAAGGTCCATCGACCACGCGCACCACCTCGCCGGGTTCGAAAAGCACCTTCGGGCGGGGTTTCTCTACGCCTTCCTGGACCCGCTGCAAAATGGCATCGGCTTCTTTGTCACTGATCGGGGCCGGGCGATCACCCGTGCCGCCGATGAACCCCATGACCTTGGGCACACCCTTGACCAGGTGCCAGGTCTCGTCGGTCATTTCCATATTGACAAGCACATAGCCCGGAAAGAATTTCCGTTCGCTCCTGCGTTGCTGTCCGCCCCGCATCTCCACCACTTCCTCCGTGGGGACCAGGATCTCCCCGAACATGTCCTGCACGTCCGCCCGCTTCACCCGTTCTTCGAGAGAACGCTTGACCTGTGTCTCGAACCCGGAGTACGCGTGTATCACATACCAGCGCCTGGTCATCGTCAGCCCCCCTGCCCGGTCAGTGCCCGAACGATGGACAGCAATAACATATCCACCAACCAGAGCAGAATACCGATGATAAGTACCATGACCAACACGACCAGCGTGGTCTGAATGGTTTCCTGGCGACTCGGCCACACGACCTTACGGACTTCCAGCTTGGCATCGGACGCGAATTGCCACAATTTGCGCCCCGCGAGGGTCTGCATCGCAATCGCCGCTGAAACACCCGCTACCGCCAACAGACCAAGCACGCGCAATAACGTGGACTGGGTGTCGAAAAAATAAAATGCACCGATTCCAGCGCCGGCAAGGACCACCGCAGCCCATAGCTTCACGGTGTCCATGCTGGTACTTTCGACTTCAGTCTTTGCGTTCATAAAGATCGTGCAATACCCGGGACAGGAGCCACATAAAGTGGCAGGCCAGGAGGGACTCGAACCCCCAACCTGCGGTTTTGGAGACCGCTGCTCTACCAGTTGAGCCACTGGCCTAAAAAAACTGAGGCCGTTTACAGGCGACAGCTTCCAAACCGGGCAGTTGCACGGAGACCCTGCTTGCCCTGTTGCTGCCTGCTACCGACGCTCGATAATGCGCTGCTTACTCGATAACCTTGGAAACCACGCCGGCGCCAACGGTGCGCCCGCCCTCTCGAATCGCAAAGCGCACACCCTCCTCCATCGCGACCGGCACAATCAGCTCTACCGTCATCTTCACGTTGTCCCCCGGCATCACCATCTCCACCCCCTCGGGCAGATCGCACGAGCCG